>JAOTYQ010000442.1 GCA_029861725.1 Acidimicrobiia bacterium
GCCCGCCAAACAGCCCGTTCGCCTACTGACCGACGATGAGGACCGCTCCCATGGCAACGCTGAGCACCGCGACGACGGCGGCGACGGTGGCGTAGATCTCGAAGTTGCGCTCGGCGTGGAGCAGGCCGGCTGCTGCGATGGCGGCCAGCGCCGAGTTGGCGGCGATCAGACCGAGCACCCAGACCGCCAGGAGCGCGAAGCCGGGTGCTGCGCCGACGACCGAGGTCGAGGCCACGAACACCGCGATCTGCGTGGGGCTCTCCACCCCGATGCCGTGCAACACCCCAACGCCGGCGGCGACGCCGTTGCCGGGCGCCCCGCTGCGGCCGTCGGCCAACAGCAGCTCGTGCTGATGTCGATGGCGATGTCGATGGCGATTGTCCGGGTCCCGGGAGCCGACGTCGGTGGCGGCGACGAGCGCCGAAGCCGGGGCGAGGGGGCCGAGATCACCGTCGGCGTTGGCGTGGGCGTAGTCGTCTGGTATGGCCGAGAGATCGGGGTGGAGGTAGGCGTCTGGCATGGCCGAGAGATCGGTATGGGCGTGGTCGTGGGCGTGGGCGTCGTCGTGGCCGGGTAGGCGGGTCGTGACGGCCTGGGGCTGGTCGACCCTCGACGGGTGCTGGTGCTCGTGCTCGTGGTCGTGCTCGATGACGACCCGTCGCGCGGCGCCCGCCCTCCGGACCCGGCGCAGGCCGGCGAACGTCCCGTCGAGTACGAGGATCCAGCGGCTCCGAAGCCGGAAGTCCCGACCCCTGCGGGCGAGGTCGATCACGATCCAGAGCCCCATTCCCACGAAGGTGAGGCCGACGACCCGGCCCATCCACCGATCGACGCCGTCGGGCAGCGTGAGCCCGAGGAGCACGGCGACCACGCCGATGGCGAGCACGACGACGCCGTGACCGAGCGCGTAGAAGACCGAGAGGGCGAATCCTCGGCGTCGATCCTTTGCCGAGCTGCTCAGGTCGGCGATCGCCGCAACGTGATCCCAGTCGACGCCATGGCGGAGGCCGAGCCCGAACGCTGTCAGCAACAACCCGATCGTCACGGCCCGTCCCCGGCGGTCCAGCCCAAACCCGCCGTCACCCGATCGGGGGTGAGGGGCAAGGTGTCGAACCAGACGCCGGTGGCGTCGTGGAGGGCGGCTACGACTGCCGGAGCGTAGGTCATCATCGGCATCTCGGCCATGCCCCGCACGCCCCACGGGCCCTGGGGGTCGGCCAGTTCGAGCACGACGCTGTGGATCTCCGTCGGGACGTCGCCGATACCGGGGATGAGGTAGCCGCTCAGTCGAGGGTTCCGAATCCGGGCGTCGTCGACATGCAGGCGCTCGCTGAGCGTGTAGCCGTGAGCCTGAGCGATCGCACCTTCGATCTGGCCGATCACGAGCTGGGGATTGACGGCCCTGCCGACGTCGTGAGTGCTGACCACTCGGTCGATCACGATGTGGCCGGTGTCGAGGTCGACGGTGAGCTCGACCGCCTGAGCCACGTAGCCGTAGCTGAAGTTCGGGGCACAGATCCCGGTCTCGGGATCGAAGGCTTCGGTCGGCGGCGGCACGTACCGGAAATCCCCGATGGCCGGGCGATCGCCGTTCCGCCACGCCTTGTCTGCTTCCTCGGCCGCGCCGAGGATCGAGTTGCCCGCCATGAACGTGAGCCTCGATGCCGAGGACGAACCCGAGTCGCCCGACGAGTCGGTGTCGGAGAACCGACCCTCGACCCGGTCGAGCCCAAGGCCGGTGGCCTCGGCCACCATCTGCAGGAACGCCGTATGGGCTCCCTGCCCCACATCGGCCCCAGCGTGGTAGAGCTCGGCCCGGTCGGGGCTGTCGGCCTCGGGGTCGCCGTGGAGGACGATCCTGGCCTCGCAGCGCTCGGGAAACCCGAACGAGAAGCCCACGTTCTTGAAGGCACAGGCGAACCCCCGGCCCCGAGCCAGCCGATGCTCCGACGGGGGGAGGCTGACGAAAGGCGAGAAGGGCGGCGCCGGTCGCAGCGGTCGGTCGAATCCCGACTCGTCGGCGCACCGGTCGACCACCTCCGGCAGCGTGACCCCGGCCGGCATCGGGGTCTGGGTCACGCCGATCGAGCGTTCCCGCAGCACGTTGCGGCGCCGGATCTCCACCGGGTCGAGGCCGAGGGCTTCGGCCAAGCGGTTCATCTGGCACTCGGCGGCGAAGGTGGCCTGCGGGCCCCCGAACCCTCGGAAGGCGCCGCCCGGCACCGCGTTGGTGTAGACGGCGTGGCTGTCGACTCGCACGTTCGGCACCTCGTAGGGCCCGGCCTGACCCAGGTGGCAGTTCCCGAGCACCTTGTTCGAGGTGTAGTTGTAGGCCCCGGCATCGAGCCACGCCTCCGACTCGACCGCCACCACCTTTCCGTCGGCCGTCGCTCCCCACCGGGCCCGGATGCGGCCCCGGTGGCGCTTGTGATGACCGACGATCGACTCCTCCCGGGACCACTGGGTGGCGACCGGCCGGGTCTCCCCCCGTTGCTGCAGGCGCCAAGCGGCGAGGGCGAGCACGATCTGCAGCGACATGTCCTCGCGCCCGCCGAAGGCGCCACCGATCGCCGGATAGATCACCCTGACCCGATCGACCGGGAGGTCGAGGGCATGGGCGATCTGCTCCCGATCCTCGTGCGTCCACTGACCGGCGATCTCGACCGTGACCCTGCCGGCATCGTCGACGTAGGCCAGTCCGGCCTCGGGCTGCAGGTAGGCGTGCTCCTGGTGGGGCAGCTCGTAGGTGGCCTCGACCACGACGTCGGCTGCCGCCCAGCCGGCGTCGAGGTCACCCTTGCGGATCTTGTACGAGTGGTAGGCGTTGGTGGTCGCCCCTCGCTCCGGGTGGATCAGCGGGGCGTCGGCGGCGAGGGCAGCGTCGAGGTCTACGACAACGGGCAAGGCCTCCCAGGTTGCCTCGATCGCCTCCGCCCCGGCCTCGGCGGCCTCGGCCGAGGTGGCGACCACGAGGGCCAGATGATCCGCTTCCCAGCGGCTCACGTCGCACGGCACGACCGAGCGGCCGGTGTGCTCGACGGTCACGAACACTGGCTGGTCGAAGAGGGTCAGCCCGTACTCGTTGACCGGCACGTCGGCACCGGTGAACACGGCGATCACCCCCTCGACGGACTCGGCCGCGGTCGTGTCGAGCCCGACCAGGCGAGCATGGGGTCGGTCGGTGAAGACCACCTTGCCGACGAGGGCGCCGTCGGGCACGCGGTCGGCCGGGTAGGCCGCCTCGCCGGTGACCTTGGCCTCGGCATCGATACGGCGCTCCCGCTCACCGACCGTCATACCTGGTCCCCGCTCCGCTGGCCCGACGCGACCGCGACGGCGGCCTCGATCGCCCCGTAGCCCGTACAGCGGCACAGGTTGCCGGCGAGGCCAGCTCGTACCTGGTCGCGATCGGGTTCCGGGATCTCGTCGAGCAGCACGGCGCATGACACGAGAAACCCCGGCGTGCAGAAGCCGCATTGCACTGCGGCAGTGTCGATGAAGGCCTGCTGGATCGGGTGGAGTCCGGATTCGGCGGCCAGGCCCTCCACGGTCACGATCGATGCTCCGGCTCCCCGGCCGGCTGGGACGAGGCAGCTCATGACCGCGGCCCCATCGAGCACCACGGTGCAGGCCCCGCACTCCCCTTCAGCACAGCCCTCCTTGACGCCGAGGCGACCAGCACCATCGCGAAGCCAGTCGAGCAGCGTCGACCCGCAGGCGCCGCCGGCCGTGACCGCGGCACCGTCGACGGTGGCAGTGATCGGATCATCGCCTTCGATCTCGATGCTCCGTGAGTCCGAGAGCGCGGCTGGCGGCGGGAAGCGCCCGTCGAACCCGGGGCCCCACAACATCGGTGGCGCCGCCGGCCAACGCGATCGCTGGGCATCGTCGACGAGGGCGGTCAGCGCCCGGACGGTCATCGTTCGGACCGCCGAGCGCCGGTACTCGGCCGAGGAGCGTACGTCGTCGATCGGCGAGGCGATCTCGGCGGCCCGGAAGGCGACCTCCTCGATGGCGGCGGCGTCGAGGGACCGCCCCCGGAACCGGTCGTCGAGGTCGGGGACGGTCACGACGGTCGGGGCGACGCTGCCGAGCGCGAGGGTGGCCCCGGCCACGGTGCCGTCGGTATCGAAGGCGACCGTGGCTGCGAGGTGCACGACCGAGATGGCCTGGGCCCTGCGCAGGCCGAGCTTGACGAACACCCCGCGTCGATCACCGACCAGCGTCGGGACGATCAGGGCGGTGACCAACTCGTCGGGGCGGCGCTGGGTGCGCCGGAACCCGGTGATGAACTCTGCGATCGGGACGTGCCGGCTCCCAGTCGACGACGTCAGCTCGACGGTAGCCCCGAGAGCCAGCAAGGCCGAGATCGTGTCGTTGGCGGGACTGGCCGTGACGACGTTGCCGACGACGGTAGCCCGGTTGCGGAGCTGGGCCGATCCGACCTCGAGGCACGCCTGGGCCAGCGGCAGTGCCCGATCGACACAGACCGGGTCGGCCACGACTTGGTTGTGGGTGACGAGGGCACCGAGGCGCAGCGTCCCGGCCTCGGGATCGTGGGTGATCGCGTCGAGGCCCTCGATGCGTGTCAAGTCGAGCAGCGTCGTGGCGTCGTGGTGTTCGCCACGATCGAGCTCGACGAGCAGATCGCTGCCCCCGGCGATCGGGCGAACCCGATCGCCACCTGCGTCCAAGATCTCGAACGCGGCGGCCAGTGTGGTCGGTGCCGTGTAGCGAGGGACACGGGTCGGGGGACGCTGCACGTGGTGGAGTTCCATCGTCGACCCCATTGTGGCCCGCTGCGCTCCCCAACCGCACGGGGTGTGCAAGGCTGCCGCCCATGGCCGACAGCGCACTCACGATCGATGCCCAAGTCCACGCCTACGAGCGCGACCACCCGGCCCGACCGTGGCATGCGGCGCTCCATGGGCCGCCCGAGGTCACCGGTGACGACATGGTTGCAGCGATGGACGAGGTCGGCGTCGACGGGGCGCTGCTCGTGTCGCCATGGACGATGTACCGCTTCGACGCCAGCTACGCCCTCGAGGTCCATGACGCTCACCCCGGTCGGTTCGGACTGATCAAGCCGGTCGATCCTCGCGACCCGGCAGTGGCCGACACCGTGGCCGAGTGGGCCGACACCCCGGGCGCGGTCGGGGCGAGGATCATGATGGTCCGCGGCACCTCGACCGATCCCGACGACCCGGGAGTCAACGCCGTCCTCGCCGCCGGAGCCCGTCCCGGGCTTCC
>JAOTYQ010000443.1 GCA_029861725.1 Acidimicrobiia bacterium
CCCCGCCTCGCTTGCACGTAGCCGCCGACCTGCCTTGTTCGCTCCGATCGCACCTTCCCAGCACAAAACGGGCACGCCGACACCGACCCGCACGTGACCGTCCCCGACCAATGGACCCGACCGCCCTCCCCCGCCGCTCGGCGGCCCTTCACCCGACCCGAAAGCCGGTACCCGCACGTCTTCGGCCGCGCCCCCATCGGCAAGACCCGCCGCGAGAACTTCCGGACTGCTTCCCCCATCTCCCGGCGGTCACGAAGCCGCTGCCTCGCGGCCTCCTCGTGGTGTTGGCTTGTTCGGTGCCGGTGAGGAGGGTGGGGGTCCAGGGCCAGTCACGGTCGAGGCCAGCCACCACAACCCGGCCCCAGACGTCAACCCCTCGCCCCGATCCGTCACCGTCCGTGGCCGGGACAACCTGCTAACATCACCTACGACAAGATGTGACCCTCTTCCTCAGGACAACCGCTTCCTTTGAACAGCTGCGATTATCCCAGGCCAGAGGGTCTTCTCACGTCACCTCAACCAGGTCGGACGAAAAATGGTGGGTAGGGTCGCCGGTTTCGGTGGTAGGCCGGTTGTGTCGATGCGCGTGTGGCCGACTCGATCCCCGAGCCGAGGAGCTTGTTGCGATGACCATCCGTCCGTTTCGGTTTGGAATGAATATTGACAAACCAGATCCCGGTCTGAACTGGGGTGACACTGCCCGCAAGCTCGAGGACGGGGGATGGTCAACCTTGCTGATGCCCGACCACTTCGGAGACCAGCTGGCTGTCTCTCCGGCCCTCGCCGCGGCGGCGCAGGCAACTTCAACCCTGCGAGTTGGTTCCCTCGTGTTTGGCAATGACTACCGCCATCCGGTGGTTCTGGCCAAGGAGATCGCGACCCTTGATGTGCTGTCCGGTGGTCGCGTGGAGTTCGGGATCGGTGCAGGATGGATGCGCACCGATTATGAGAAGGCCGGCATGGCCTATGACCAGCCCGGGGTTCGCATCGACAAGATGCTGGAGAGTCTGTCCATCGTCCGAGGGCTTTTTGCACATGGTCCAGTGAACTTCACCGGGGAGCACTACACCATCACTGGGATGGAGGGATTCCCCAAGCCCGTCCAATCCCAGCTCCCGATCCTCATTGGCGGTGGCGGCAAACGGATGCTTGGCATTGCTGGACGCGAGGCGGACATCGTCGGTGTGATTGGAAGTCTGAGGGCCGGAGAGGTCGGCCCCGAAGTCTTGGCCGATTCGACGGCCGAGCGATACGACGAGAAGCTGGGTTGGTTGCGCGACGCAGCAGGAGATCGCTTCGACGATCTAGAGCTCCAGCTACTGGTGATAACAACGACCGTGACCGACGATTGGGCCTCAGCAGCCGAGGAGGTGGGGTCGCAGTTTGGCCTGACAGCGGAGGCGACGATAGATAAGCCCTGGTTGTTGGTGGGCTCAACAGGAAAGATCATTGAGACGCTCCAGGCCCACCGGGAACGCTGGGGTTTCAGTTACATCGTCCTCCAGGATCCAGCCAAGATCGACGCTTTCGCGCCGGTGATTACCGCACTGTCTGGCACCTGAGAAGTTGACGGCTCAGGTTCGGTTCGGGACGGACTACGCCGGCCCTGACCTGAACAGAGTAGGAATCACACGATGGCGTTCAGCAGCGACACCGTCTGGTCACGGATAACGACATCACTTGCCGGACGCTCGGCATCACCGACAGCCCGGGCGAGCGGTCACTCGGAGTGCTGGCCTGCACGACCTTCTGGGCATGTCGCTCTCGACGGTCGCGTTTCCGATCACCGGAGCCGCCCGAGGACGCCGGGACTATTGTACGGCGATTCGGGATTCTCGGGCGGTGATACCGAGCCGCCCGAGGCGCCGGCGATGCCAGATTCTGGTTGTGTGGTCGGAGGTGATCGGTAACTCCAGGTTGGCTATCCCGAGCGAAGGTGCGGCTCAACCTGAGTCATCCATGTGCCATTCGGCCCTAGGTGGCAGGTCGTCCTACCTCACCTTGATAGCTACGCGCGACCAGGGAGGCGAAGTGGGGACGATGATCGGCGAATGGCGATCGAGTGGATACGCCTCGACGAGAGTTCGACTGTGACCCAGTGGTTGTTTCCAGTGGCTGCTGTACTGTCAGGATTCGTCGCGGCGTCGTGCGGGAACGGAGACGACGAGACGAAGCGAGCCGCCGTTGCCACCGACCTGGCCGATACGTGGGTGCGGGCTTGGAACGAGCACGATCCCGAGTTGGTTGGATCCGTCTTCAGTGATGCCGATGCGGCCTACGACGACAGCGTCGTTTACGAGGAGCCGATTGGCAGCAGCACATACACCAGGGATGAGGCCATGGGGCTCATCCCTGGCCGAGGGCTTTCAGTAACCAATCTTCGACGCGTGGGTGACCTCACTGCGAACGGGGACGGAACCGTTGGCTTCGTTATCGAATGGGAGTTCGCAGACGGTGAGCGGCGTTCGGCAGAGGTCGCAATGGAGCTCGAGGGCGACCTCGCTTCCCGGATCAAATTGTTGAGTACTGAGATCATCGAGTCCTGATCGGTGCTCAAGACCGGTCGGAGACTGGAGCGGGCACCTAGGTCCATCACAGGGCCGACATCACGAGACCGTCGAGCTGGTTGGAAGACCGGAGGGCGCTGGCCATCGTGAGTTACTGCGGGGGTCGGCCATGACGGACCCGGAGTCATCACTCCCAGATCCGCTCGACCTGCAATGGGTCGACGACACGAGCCAGGTTGACTGGAACGAACTACCACACCTCTATCGGATCGCCCCGCTTGGCGACAAACCGCCTGATGCGGTGGCAACCACGTTCAACAACAGCAGATACACAACCTTTGCCTACCGCGACGGCCAGCTGATCGGTGCTGGACGAGCATTAGCCGACGGCCTCGACTGCGCCTACATCGCGGACGTCGCAGTCCACCCTGACCAACAGGGACGCGGCCTCGGGCCATGATCATCAACCGTCTGGTCGCCGCCGCCGACGGCCACAAGAAAATCATCCTCTACGATAACCCCGGCACCGAATCCTTCTACCACAACCTCGGCTTCCTACCCATGAACACCGCAATGGCAATCTGGCACGACCCGGCCGCCGCCCTCGCCTCCGGAGTACTCCGCCCTCGCCCATAGCCTCTCTCGCCCTACCTCAGCCAACCTGCGCGAGATCGAGCGTCGCGACCGGACAAGCGCCGCCATGCCGCTCGATAACTCCCGCCTTTAGGTCTCGGCCCGACACAGCTGTTCGGTCACTCCTGGCCCGCTCGATATCACTCAAACGATCGTTCGATCTGATCGGAGTTAGTGGGGCAGCTCCACCTACCGTGCTGACGTCGAGCATTACCGCTCACGCCGCCGAGCACTACGTCGGTTGTTCAGCGCGCAAATCTGTCCTTCGTGAGTCGTGATTTCGATAGTGCTCATTGGCCTGCTGCCCGCGCGATTGCGAGCCCGGCCGACCGGCTGATTGTGGACGAAGTGCCCTATCCCGCATGAGCTTGCAGTGCGAGCGTTGTCTGAGATCACGGCCTGGTATGGGCAGAGAGTGAGGCTCGCAAGGATGAAGAGCTGGTTCTGGATCTTGACGTCGGTGACCCTGGTGGCACTCGGCGGCTGTGGATCGGACGATACCGACACCGTCAGCTCACTTGCATGGTCGAGAGTCAATCTCGATGTGGAAGTGTTCGGCGAAGCATCAGGACCCATGCTGAGCGTGACGGCTGGCGGTCCGGGCCTCGTCGCAGTGGGGTTCACCCAAGCAGACAATGCACCGGTTTGGACGTCTCCTGATGGCACGGACTGGACACCGGTCCCCTACGACGAGACAGCGCTCGGTGAAAAGCCAGGACTCGAAAGCGTGACCGCAGGAGGTCCCGGTTTCGTCGCCGTGGGTTATCCGTTTGGTGGTAGAGCAGTAGTCTGGACCTCCCCTGATGGAACCAGCTGGTCCAACGTCTCGCTGGATGACGACATCACCGCCGACGCTGGGATGGTGGGAGTTACCAGCGGTGGCCCCGGCATCGTTGCCGTCGGCCACGCAAAGGACCACGCGGCGGTTTGGACATCCCCCGACGGGATCACCTGGTCCCAGGTCCCCCATGACGACTCCATCTTCGGCCGAGATGACACGCAAATGTCAGCCGTGACGGCCGGCGGGCCCGGTTTCGTCGCCGTCGGGTCGCTCCGTGGACCAGGCCCGGACTCCGCCGCTGTCTGGACATCGCCCGACGGGATCACTTGGTCCCAGGTCCCCCGCGACCAAGATGTCTTCCCCGACAACACGCAGATGTGGCATGTCGCCACTGGCGGTCCCGGCCTCGTTGCCGTCGGAACAGCCGGAGACGACGCGGCTGTCTGGACCTCTTCTGATGGGATCACCTGGTCTCGGGTCCCCCACGACCAGGAGCTGTTCGGGGGCCAAGGAGAGCAGGTCATGGCTGGCGTTACCAGCGGCGGTCCCGGCCTCGTCGCCGTCGGGTCAGACGGCACGAACGCGGCGGTTTGGACATCGGTCGACGGCATCGCCTGGTCACGGACCCCACACGACGAAGACACCTTCGGCGGAGCCGCCAACCAGGAAATGCGCAGTGTGACCAGCGGAGGCCCCGGCCTTGTCGCCGTCGGACTGGACAACCCCAATCTCGAAGGAGACAACATCGCAGTCTGGATTGCCGAGGGCTGACCCCGACGCATCCAGGGACCCTACCCACATGGCTTCAGTCATCAGGGCATGCCCGGTGCAATAAGGCAACCGGCAGCTCGATGACACTCACAAGACGACCCTGCGCTGAGCACAGCTCAACGGCACGACCGGCCCGCTCGACATCGCCGACGACCAGAGCGAAGCCGTCACTCCACGTGGCGATCTCCGGCCCCCTGGGGCCTGATGGCCGCCGGCCGCTCTTGGTGTTCTCGTTTCCGCTCGCCTGACCCGTCCGAGGACGCCGGTTCATCAGCGCGACGCGCCGCTGCTGTGGCGCGACGTTACCGAGTTGAAGGGTGGATCCTCTGCGCCCGAGGACCTCGGGCCCTATCGACGCCGGTGACCGCGCCTTGATCATGAGAAGACACTGACACTGTTCCATCGACCTCCGGCCACTCCACCTCACGCACCGCAGCCGGTGACGGGAGTTGACCACGACCGAACGAAGGAGTCCGCCCATGGCGACATCCGACAATCCGCTGCTGGACATGACCGATGCGATGACCCCCTACGCCGGGGACGAGGACGTGCCGGAC
>JAOTYQ010000444.1 GCA_029861725.1 Acidimicrobiia bacterium
TTCCGACGTCTTGGAGCCCTACCAGCGGGAGCGTCTCGAGGCCTTCGTCGACCTCGACGCCGATCCCCTCGGCGCTGGCTACAACCAACGGCAATCGCTCACCGCTATCGGATCGGGCGGCCTGTCGGGCAAGGGCCTCTTCAACGGACCCCAGACCCAGCTGCGGTATCTGCCCGAGCAGCAGACCGACTTCATCTTCGCAGTCGTGGGAGAAGAGCTCGGGTTCGTGGGGGCGCTGGCGATCGTCGTGCTGGAGGGTCTCATCCTGCATCGGATCCTGGCGGTGGCGAAGACCGCTTCGGATCCGTTCGGCTCCCTGGTGTGCGCCGGGATCTTCAGCTCGCTCGCGTTCCAAGTGGTGCAGAACGTGGCGATGAACCTCCGCCTGCTGCCGGTTACCGGCATCCCGCTGCCGTTCGTGTCCTACGGCGGCAGCTCGCTCCTCGCGAGCTTTGCGGCGGTCGGTATCGTGCAGAGCGTCGCCCGGCACCGCATGGGTAATCGTGCGGCCCCCGAGCTCGTATGCCCTGGCCAGGGGCTTTATGCCGTCGGTGAGCGGGAGCGCGGGAGCTTACCATCTCGCCTGGCCACCGGGTGGGCGCGCTAGGCTACCAGCGAATGACCTCCGTGTGGTCACGACTCGAGCCGCTCCTGCCCAGGGTGCAGAAGCCCGCCCGCTATATCGGCTGCGAAGACGGCGCAAAGGCCAAGGCACCCGATTCTGCCCTGGTCAATTGGTGTTTCATCTACCCGGACACCTACGAGATCGGCCTGCCGAACCAGGGCCTTCAGATCCTCTACGAGATCGTCAACGAGCGGCCCGACGCCACCGCCGACCGCTCGTATGCCCCGTGGACCGACCTGGAGCAGCTCATGCGGGCCGAGGGGATCCCGCTGTTCTCCGTCGAGCATCACACGCCGGCGAGCTCCTTCGACGTCCTGGCGTTCAACCTGTCGGCCGAGCTGACCTACACGAACCTGCTGAACTGCGTCGACCTCGCCGGCCTGTCGGTTCGTTCCGCCGAGCGGGTCGACGACGATCCGCTGGTGATTGCCGGCGGCCACTGCACCTACAATCCCGAGCCTCTCGCCCTCCATGTCGATGCCTTCGTCCTCGGCGATGGCGAGGAGGTCGTCGGCGAGATCACCGAGGCGATCCTCGCGAACCGGGCCCGGGAGGGCGCCGGTCGGGTCGAGCTGCTCGAGTCGCTCGCCGGGATCGAGTCGGTCTACGTCCCGTCGCTCTACGAGGTGACCTACGACGGCTCGACGGTCGCCTCGATCGTTCCTCGCCTCGCCGCCGCCCCGAGCGAGGTGACCAAGCGAACGATCGCTGACCTGGCCGAGTGGCCATACCCGAAGACGCAGCTCGCACCGCTCACCGAAGTCGTCCACGACCGGCTCAACGTCGAGGTCTTTCGAGGCTGCACCAGGGGCTGCCGTTTCTGCCAGGCCGGGATGATCACGCGCCCGGTTCGTGAGCGCCCGGCCGAGCAGGTTCGCACGATGGTGGCCGACGGGCTGGCTCGCACCGGCTACGACGAGGTCACGCTCACGTCGTTGTCGACAGCCGACTTCAGCGACATCGAGTCGGTCGTGAACGACATCATGGACGACAGCGAGGCCGACGGGACCGGTACCGTGTCGGTCTCGCTCCCGAGCCTCAGGGTCGACGCGTTCGGCGTGGGGATCGCGGCCCAGCTGCAGCGGGCCCGGCGCACCGGGTTGACGTTCGCTCCCGAGGCTGGCACCTGGCGGATGCGGCAGATCATCAACAAGCTCATCCGGGAAGAAGACCTCTACAAGGCGGTCGACGCCGCGTACTCCCAGGGCTGGCAGCGGGTGAAGCTCTACTTCCTGATCGGGCTCCCGTCCGAGACCGACGAGGACACGAAGGGGATCGCCGAGCTGGCCAGGAACTGCGTGACGATCGGCAAGCGGCACAACCCGAGAGCGAGCGTGACCGTCTCCGTCGGTGGGTTCGTGCCCAAGCCGTTCACCCCGTTCCAGTGGTTTGGGCAGAACACGACTGCGGAGCTGCAGCGCAAGATCAACCTCCTGCGTGACGCCACCAAGAAGGTGAAAGGGGTCAGCCTCAAGTGGCACGATCCCAAGGCCACCCTGGTCGAGGGGATCGCCAGCCGTGGCGACCGCCGGATCGGGCCGGTCATCGAGCAGGTGTGGCGCAACGGTGGCACGTTCCAGGAGTGGTCGGAGCACTTCGACCTCGACCTGTGGCTCCGAGCGATGGCCGACAACGGCTTGACCGTCGAAGACACCGTCTATCGCCACCGGACCCTGCCCGAGACCCAACCGTGGGACCATCTCTCGGCCGGGCTTCACAAGGACTTCCTCTGGCAGGACTGGCAGGATGCTCTGGCCGAGGTCGGCCTGGAGGATTGCCGGTGGACTCCCTGCTACGACTGTGGGGCCTGCACCGGCTATGGCATCGAGCACGTGGTCGCCTCGGCCACGCCGCCGGCTGGGGGGAGCCAGGGCACCGGTCAGGACCTCGCCGTCGGGGGCGCGGTGCCCGTCCAGCTGCTGCCCCGAGCGGCCGGTGCCGACCAGGCCGCTCGCCGCGATCGCCCCGAGCCGGCATCGGTGGGGGTGGCGCTGTCATGAGCGCGCCAGGGGCGACGTCGATCCGGATCCGATTCACCAAGGCTGGCCGAGTGCGCTTCGTCAGCCATCGAGATGTGGCCCGCCTCTTCGAGCGGGCCCTGCGACGGCTTCGACTCCCCGTTGCCTACACGGAGGGATTCTCACCGCGGCCGAAGCTCAGCTTCGGCCTGGCCCTCACGGTTGCGCACGAGTCGGAAGCCGAATACCTCGACGTCGAGCTGAAACAGCCGATCGACCTCGAGGCACTACCCGCCGAGCTCACCTCGGTCCTCCCCGACGGCCTGGCCGTCGATGCGGTGGTCACCAACGAGCCCGGCACCATGTCCCTGCAACAGGCCATCGTCAGCTGCGACTGGACGATCGAAGTCCTCGGAGCCACCGAGGACCACGTCCGCGCCGCCGTCGCCGACATCTTGGCCGCCGGGGAGCTCCCCATGGAGCGAGTACGGAAAGGCAAGACCACCGTCACCGATGTCCGCCCTGCGATCCTCGAACTCGAGGTTGCCGGGCCGACGACCGACGGTGTTGCGTTACGTGCGTCCCTCGCCACCGAATCCGTCTCCCTCCGCCCCGCCGAACTGGTGCGGGCGCTGGGACCGGGTCTCGTCGAAGGCCGGGTTCGCCGAACGCATCAATGGATGACTGTCGACGGGGCCCGGTGCGAGCCGGTGAGTCCACCCGGTCCGTCGACCAGGCGCGCTCTGGAGCGTGCCTCATGAGAAGGGATCAAGACCATGTCCGACGTGTCCGAGAGCGGCGGTACGCCCGCCGACCGAACACCGAATGAACCGGCCACCCGCCCGGCTCCGGCCAAGCCGAAGATAGGGGACTCACGACCAGCCCCCGTCCAGCAGAAGACCAATAGCTCCGAGACCAACGCCGAACGAGGAGGCCGCGACGGCTCGGGGAGCAATTCCCAGGCCCGTCGTCGGCGCCGTCGCCGAGGGGGCGGCAAGGGCGGCCAGGGCCAGAGTCAGGCCCAGAGCGGGCAAGGCTCCGAGAGCAAGGGCGACGAGAACAACGAGGGAGGCAGCTCCGGCGGCAAAGGCCGCAATCAGGGCCAGGGTCAGCGCAAGCGCTCCGGCCAGCGCCGTCGCGGCGGTAAGAACCGCTCCGACAACCGGCCGGCCGAGGAGCCGGTCGGCCTGATACTGGCTGACAACAAGGTCGAGCTCGACGAAGCCGACCTGAAGAACCGGAGAGGACGCCAGCGCAAGGGCCGCCCCGTCGGCCGCTACCTGATGGTCGTCTCCAAGCAGCCCGATGCCACCCACATCGCCATCCTCGAAGGCCGGACGCTGATCGAGTACTACGTCTCACGCCCGAGCGACCAGATCTACCAGATCCACGGCAACATCTACCTCGGTCGAGTACAGAACGTCCTCCCCGGCATGGAGGCGGCGTTCGTCGACATCGGCACGCCGAAGAACGCGGTCATCTACCGGGGTGACGTGCAGTACGACAAGGAGGATTTCGAAGGGCAGGCCGACCAGCCGAAGATCGAGCAGATGCTCAAGGCCCGCCAGAGCATCCTCTGCCAGGTGACCAAGAACCCGATCGCCCACAAGGGTGCTCGTCTCACCACCGAGGTCTCGCTGCCCGGCCGGTTCGTCGTGCTCGTCCCGAACAGCGACACCTACGGGATCTCCAAGCGGTTGCCCGACGACGAGCGACGCCGGCTGCGGCAGATCCTCGACCGGGTCCGCCCCGCTGGCCACGGCCTCATCGTGCGGACCGCAGCCGAGAACGTGACGGCCGGTGAGATCGAACGCGATGTCGCGGGGCTCGTCCAGCAGTGGCAGGAGATCGAAGCACTGGCCAAGCGGAGCAAGGCCCCGACCCTGCTCTACCAGGAACCCGACATGTCGGTCCGCGTGATACGAGAGGAGTTCAACAAGGAGTACCGAGGGGTCGTGATCGACGACCAGGCACTCTACGGAGAGGTCGCCGAGTACGTGTCGCTGATCACCCCGGCCCTCGCCGACCGGGTCGAGTACTACGACAGCGAGGCCGAGAACATCTCGCTCTTCGAGCGCTTCCACGTCCACGAGCAGCTGCACAAGGCACTCGACAAGAAGGTGTGGCTGCCCTCCGGCGGCTCGCTGATCATCGAATCGACCGAGGCCCTGACCGTCATCGACGTCAACACCGGCAAGAACGTCGGCTCGTCGAACCTCGAAGACACCGTGTTCCGTAACAACTTGGAGGCGGCCGAGGGCATCGCTCAGCAGCTCCGCCTGCGTGACATCGGCGGCATCATCGTCATCGACTTCGTCGACATGGAGAACAAGAAGAACCGGGACGAGGTCATGCGGATCTTCCGGGCTGCGCTCAGTCGGGACAAGACCCGAACCCAGGTGTTCGACATCTCCGAGCTCGGCCTGGCCGAGATGACCCGCAAGCGGATCGGCGAAGGCCTCCTCGAGTCGCTGTCGCAGGACTGCCCCCACTGCGAGGGCAGGGGACTCGAGGTCAACGCCACCGTTTTGGCGACCGAGTCGACCCGATGACGGCGGGTCCGAGCCCTGATCGGGACGACGGCCCCACGAGCGTCGAGTTGGTTTCGACGCCGTGGGGCCGGAGATAGCCTGAGCAGCCTATGTACGCAGTGGT
>JAOTYQ010000036.1 GCA_029861725.1 Acidimicrobiia bacterium
GACAAGGAGGAGGTAGCACACCTCGAGGAACGTCGAGTCCTCGGCCAGCTGCTCGATCGGGTAGCCCCGGTAGCGGAGGATGCCGTTGCCACCGTCGAGCTCGGTGATCGCGCTGGTGGTGGAGGCCGTCGCTGTGAAGCCGGGATCGAGGAACCAGGTACCGGGCATGAGTTGTGACCATGCCTTCGCGTCGACGCCCCCGTCGACGATGGGAATCTCCACCGACTCACCGGTGCGGTTGTCGGTGATGGTTACGGATTCGGGCACGCGTGCACTCCTGTCTCGGCTGTGGGACATCGTCGTTCGCACCGCGCTGTGCGTGACCTTTACCTGGCTGTTGTGGCGAATCTAGTCCCCGAGGGGGTATCCCGTCACACCCATCGACCTCTTCCCACGCGACCTGAGGACCAGGTGATGTTCAGCGTCCGGTCCATCGGGGGGCACGCTTCTCGAAGAACGCGGCGACCCCCTCCTTGGCGTCGTCGGAGGCGCCGATCACCTTGCGGGCCTCGGTCGTGAGCGCCCAGCCCTCGGCGTCGGTCGCCGACGCCAACGCATCGACGACACGGAGCGACTGCTGCACGGCGACGGGGGCGTTGGCGGTCATCGACTCGGCCCACCCGAGCGCGGCATCGAGGGCCTCGCCGGGCTCCGTTACCTCGTTGACCAGGCCGAGCCGGTAGGCGTCGGCTGGCGAGAGATCGGCCCCGGTGAGGAGCAGCTGCTTCGCCACGTTGAGCGGCAGGACCCGAGCGGCCCGGAACAGCGCTCCGCTCGTAGCGACCAGCCCCCGCTTCACCTCCGGCAGGCCGAAGCGGGCGTTGGACGCGGCGATGACGACATCGCAGGCCATGACCACCTCGAAGCCGCCGCCGTAGGCGACGCCCTCGACCGCCGCGATCAGCGGTTTGGTGCGGGTTCGACCGACGACTCCATAGACGCCGCCCCGCTCGGTTGGCGACCCGGACGTCGCCGCCATGTCGGTCCCCGCGCAGAACATGTCCGGCCCGCCGGTGAGGATGCCGACCCACAGGTCCGGGTCGTCATCCAGGGCGTTGAGCGCCGCGTCGAGCGCCTTGGTCATCTCGCCGTCGATGGCGTTGCGCTTGTCGTGCCGGGTCATCGTGATGACCAGGACGTGATCCTTCGTCTCGGCGCGGACCCGTTCGGAGCTGGACATGCCACCTGCATAGCAGGCGAGCGATCAGAGCGGGGAGTTGTCGTGGCGCCGGGGGCGGAGCCGCTCCCGCTTCGTCACCAGCAGGTCGAGGGCGGCCGCGATCTCCCGCCTGGTCTCCGCCGGGTCGATCACCGCCGTGATCGAGGCCCGTTCGGCCGCCACGTAGGGGGTGAGGAACTGGTCCTCGTACTCGGCTTCGAGCTTGCGGCGTTGCTCATCGGTGGCCCCTCGATGGAGGATCTCGACGGCGCCCTTCGCCCCCATCACCGCCACCTCGGCCGAGGGCCAGGCCAGCATCAGGTCGTTGCCCATGTAGCGGGAGTCCATGACGATGTAGGCCCCGCCGTAGGACTTGCGGAGGATCAACCCGATCCGGGGCACGGTGGCCCGGGCGTAGGCGAAGGCCAGCTGGGCGCCGTGGCGGATCATGCCTCGCCACTCGAGATCCTTGCCCGGCAGGAACCCGGAGGTGTCGACCATGGTGAGGATCGGCACGTTCAGGCTGTCGCACATCGTCACGAAACTGGCGCCCTTCTGGGCCGCAGGGATGTCGATGCTGCCGGCCAGGGCCTGGGTCTGGTTGGCCACGACTCCGACGGAGTGCCCACCGATGAAGGCGAAGCCGGTGACGAGGTTCGGGGCCCAACCGGCCCTGAGCTCGAGGAACTCGCCGTCGTCGGCGACGATGTGGACGATCTCCCGCACGTCGTACGATCCGATCGCCGTGGTCGGGAGCAGGTCGGCCGCCTCGGGGGTCGGCCGGTTGGTTGGGTCGTCGGTAGGGAGGTTCGGCGGTGACTCGTCGACGTGGTCCGGCAGGTGCTGGAGCACGGCGGCGAGACCGTCGAGGGCCGCCTCGGGCGAGTCGACGACCAGCGACGCCAAACCGGTGTTGCGAGAATGGGCGCCGACCCCGCCGAGCGCCGTGGTCGTGATCGGCTCGCCGGTGTAGCTCTGCACGACGGCCGGTCCCGTGACGAACGCGTACGCCTCGGGGGTGAAGACGACCACGTCGGCCAGACCGAGCAGCAGCGATGGGCCGGACACGACCGGGCCGTGCACCGCCATCAGGATGGGGATGACGCCGCTTGCTCGGACCAGCTCCCGGGCGACCCGGCCCCAGGCGTCGGCCGCGTCCAAGCCCTCGGCGACCGAGACCCCCGACATCGTCAACCTCGCCACGAACGGGAGCCTCTGGTCTCGTGCGGATCGGACGCCGTCGGCCAGCGTTGCGGCATCGGCACTGGTGAGGCCGCCGTTGTCGTCGCCAGGGCCGATCGTGGCCATGACAACCGTTCGACCATCGAGGTCGGCCGTCGCGACCTTAGTCAGCGGTGCCGAGCGGGCCCGAAAGTGCACAACCACCAGTCGTGTCTAGCCGGTAAAGCCCCGATTGCGGTGGCGGGCCAAGAGTTCGCTCTCCTCGGCGGCGGCTCAGATCTCGGCGAGCTGGAGCCCGGGTACGTCGGGAGCGCGGGCGTTGATGATGCTCTGCACGACGTCGTCGACGGTCTGAGCGGCGACGGTCGGCATGCCCCGTCGGCGATGAGCGAGACCGACCGTGCGCCGCGACAGGCCGCTGACCGGGATCCGGGTCCACGGCCCGCCGATCCACCCCGGCGCGGCGGTGGCTGGCACGATCGAGACGCCGAGCCCCTGGAACGCCATCGAGGCCAGCAGCCGGAGGCCGTCGACCTCCATCTTGGCCTTGAGTCGCAGGCCGGCCTTCCGGAAGACCTCCTCGACCTCCTGACGAAACGGCGTGCCGGGAGCGGCCAGGAGCAGGGGATACTGGGCGAGCTGATCGAGACCGACCTCGGAGTTGGATCGGGCCAACGGGTGGTCTTTGGGGCCGACGACGATGTGATTCTCGGTGAACAGGGGCTCGGTGACGATCTCGGGGTCGTCGACGGGGAGGGAGACGACCCCGAGGTCGAGCTCACCGTCGAGCAAGCGCAGCTCGAGCGAGCGCGTCGTGCCGTCGGCGACGACGAGTTGGATGTCGGGGGCGATCGCCGCCAGCTCGTCGACGAGGATCGGCGTCAACCACCGGGCCGTGGTGCCGATGATGCCGATGCGGACGAGGCCGCGGGGCGAGCCGCGCAGCGACGACACGTCGGATTCGAGGGAGCTGAGCTCGTTCTGGATGCGCCGTACCCGCACCAGTACCGCCTCACCCTCCTGGGTCGGGCGACCGGTGGAGCGGTCGATCAAGGTAGCGTCTAGTTCCCGTTCGAGCCGTGCCACGTGGGTGGAGATGTTCGATTGCACCGTGTGGGTGGCCTTGGCAGCGGCGGTGAAGCCGCCGTGGTCGACCACGGCCAGGAAGGCCTGGAGCTGGCGGAGGTCCATCACTCAAGATGATGACATAGATCTCTTCTGACAATGAACTCGATGGGCGGGATTTCCCTTCTTGCGTCAGTTCAACACACGACAGGTGGTCAACTGACGCAGTTTCCGGTGAACACCGCCTCCGCACATCTGGCCTCGACAAGGACCGTCAAGCATCTATCTGATAATTGAATGATAGGTATCATTACCAACAGGTAGCCAGATGGTCGAGTCTTCGGTATAGTGAGAAACGTTCACAGCACCAGGTCCCCCTCTGAGATGCTGACTGAGCACTGCGAGCCGGATAGGTCCCCCCCCTTCCAGTCCGGCACACGCACCGAAACCGGTCGCTTGGCGGCCGGTTTCGTCGTTTTGGCCGCAGACGATGAACCGATCGGCCGGGCGCTCGCCTACCGTGCCCGCATGGCCGACGCCGCCGCCGTCTTCGATCTCGATCGCACGCTGCTGCTGGGAAGCAGCGGACCGGTGATCTCGGCTGCGCTACGAGAGCGCGGCGTCCTGCGACGAGGTCAGACCGGGGTGGAGCGATTCGTGTTCGGCCTGTTCGACACGGTCGGCGAGACGCTCCCGTCGATGCTGATCGGCCGGCAGGGAGCGCGGGCGGCCAGGGGCTGGTGCCAGGAACAGGTGCGGGAGGTCGGCCGAGCGGTCGCGCCCGAGCTGGCCGAGCGGATCGAGCCCTATGCCCGCCAAGCGATCGAACGGCACCAGAGCGCCGGCCTCAAGGTCGTGCTCGCCACGACCACCCCGTACGACCTCATCGAGCCACTCGCCACGCTGCTCGACCTCGACGACGTGCTGGCGACCCGCTACCGGGTCGACGACACCGGTCGCTACGACGGCACGATCGACGGCGAGTACGTGTGGTCTCGTGGCAAGGCCCGGTCGGTGGTGCACTGGGCCCGAGCGAACCTGGTCGATCTCGCCGACAGTTACGCCTACTCCGACAGCTTCTTCGACCTTCCCCTCCTCTCCAGGGTCGGGCACCCGGTGGCGGTCAACCCCGACTACCGGCTGCTGCTCTACGCCCGAGCCCGCAACTGGCCGATCGTGTGGTTCAACGCACCCCCCGGGGTGCCGAAGCCGATCGGGATCGAGCCCCAGCGGTTGCTGGCCCCGCTCGCTCGGCCCGAGCTGCTTCCCTGGGTACGCATCGACCTCGAGGGCCTCGATCGCCTCAACGACTCCGGCGGCTGCCTCCTCGCCGCCAACCACCGCAGCTACCTCGACCCGCTCCTCCTCGCCTACACCGCAGCCCGCATCGGCCGCCCGATACGGTTCCTGGCCAAGAAGGAGGTGACCGAGGCCCCGCTCGTCGGGCCGATCACCACCGCCCTCGGCGCCATCCGGGTCGATCGCGGCAGCGGCAGTGATGAGCCGCTCGTCCAGGCTCGAGCTGCGCTCCAAGCGGGCGAGATGGTGGCGGTGTTCCCCCAAGGCACGATCCCGGGCGGTCACGACTTCTTCGACCCGGTCCTGCGCGGCCGCCCCGGCGCCGTCGCCCTCGCCCGGGACACCGGCCTCCCCCTCATCCCTGTCGGGATCTGGGGCAGCGAGGTGGCCTGGCCCCGGAACAGTCGGTTGCCGTACGTGCTCAACCTTGCCGATCCGCCAACGGTGCAGGTGCGCATCGGCCAGCCGTACCGCCCGGCGACGACCGACCTCGACGTTGCGACGGACGAGCTCATGGACCGCATCGTCGATCTCCTGCCACCCGTCGCCCACCGCCCTCACGAGCCGACCGAAGCCGAGCTCGCTCGTACCCACCCCCCGGCCTGAGGTCGCCCCGTCCGTCGAGCCGGGGCGGTGAGGCGGGGGCCGACGAGGCGGAGGTCACGTATCACTGGGGTCGGCTCCACTTCTCGTTGGCAGCACCCCGCCATCGGGGGGCCTCCCACGCAGGGATGACGAACGGAGGGACCCGGGCATGCGTCCCAGGCCGGCTCAGAAGACCGTCGACGGCGCAATCGAGCGCCTCCACACGCTGCGGGCACGCTGGCACCGGCAACCGGGTGTCACCGCGGTCGACGTCGGGTTCAAGATCACCGAGGACGTAATGACCGAGGAGGTCGCGCTCCGAGTCCACGTCGAGCGCAAGATCCCGGTGGACGAGTTGCCGGAGAGCCAGCGGTTCAACGTCAGCGGTGGTCCGACCACCGAGGTCGACGGCTACAAGGTCGACGTGATCGAGGCCAGCTACGGGGTGCTTCGCAACCAGACGATCAGCGTGTTGCCGACGGTCGCCGGTCGGCTTGCTCTCGAAGACGATGCCCCCAGGGTCGACCGTCGAGCCCTCCTGCGACCGCTGCTTGGCGGCATCAGCTGCGGGAACCCGAGGATTACGTCGGGAACCATCGGTGCGATCGTGTTCCACCGGAGGACGTGCAAGCCGATGATCCTCTCGAACTGGCACGTCCTGGCCGGAGATCGGGTGGCAGCGACGGGGGAGCCGATCGTGCAGCCTGGACCTACCGACGGTGGCCGCGCCGGGGACGAGGTCGCCCGCCTGAGCGCGATGGTGCTCGACTCCCGGATGGATGCCGCCGTCGCCGAGATTGAGGAAGGGATCGCCACCGAGCGCGAGCTCCTCGGCCTCGGCACGATCACGGGCACCGAGACCGCACGGCTCGGAACCAAGGTGGCCAAGTCGGGACGGACCACGTCACTGACCAAGGGGATCGTCGACGGCGTCAGCCTCTCCACCAGGATCAACTACGGCGGAGGTGTCGCCCAGTCCTTCGTGAACCAGATCCGCATCGTGCCCCGGCCACCGTGGCCGGCGATCAACGACGAGATCAGCAGTGGCGGTGACAGCGGCAGCGTGTGGATCAACGAGGCCAACAACCGTGCGCTCGGGCTCCACTTCGCCGGTGAGAACGACCCGGCGGTCAGCGCCGAGAACGCGATCGCCTCGCCGATCGATCCGATCATGGACGAGTTCGGCATCAGCTTTGCCCCCGTCGTGTATTCGGGGCGAGACCGGGCCTTCGACCTCTGTCGCGAGTTCCCGTTCCTCTGCGAGCCTCAGTTCGACGAGCTCCGCCGGCTCCTCGAACGGCTGGGAGACCGCTTGGTGCCGTGATCGGAGCGGGCTGGGCGGTAGCTTCTCGGCCATGATCATCTGTTGCGGCGAAGCCCTCGTCGACGTGCTGCCGGACGGTCGCGCTGTTCCCGGAGGCGGTCCGATGAACGCCGCCGTCACCGCCGCTCGGCTCGGTGCCCCCACGGCCTTCGTCGGCCGCATCTCGACCGACGAGCACGGTGATGCGATCTGGGACTTCCTGCTTGCGTCCGGGGTGACCCTCGCCGCCGCCCAGCGTGGACCGGAGCCAACCGCCCGGGCCATCGTCGAACTGTCCCCCGATCCGGTGTTCCGCTTCGAGGGCGAGGGCACCGCCGATGCATCGATGACCGATCTCGACCTCGCCCCGCTCGGGCCGGGTCCTCACCTCCTGCACGGCGGCACGCTCGGGATCTTCCGTGGCTCGACCGCCGAGGTGTTGGCCCGACTGATCGAGGCCCACGAAGGCATCGTCTCGTTCGACCCGAACGTCAGGCCCCAGATCATCGACGACCGGGCCCGTTGGTTCCGCTACGCCGACCGCTGGATCGACCGGGCCGACCTGGTCAAGGGATCCGACGAGGACTTCGGGTGGATGGGGCTCGGTCCGGCCGAGCTGCTCGACCGGGGTGTGGTAGCCGTCCTCCGGACGCTCGGTGGCGACGGCGTCGAGCTCCATCGGGTGAACGAGGCCGTCCGCCACGTCCTGGCCCCGGCCGTCGAGGTCGTCGACGCCGTCGGAGCTGGCGATGCGATCTGCGGCTCTGTGCTCGTGGGGCTGTGGGAGCGGGACATCACCGACCGCACGGCCCTCGCCGCGCTCGACGATGCAGCATGGGACGTCCTGCTGGCCTTCGCCGTCGAGGTGGCGGCGATCACTGTCGGCAGGCCGGGGGCCGACCCTCCGTACCGGTCCGACGTGCCGGTCTGACCGCCAAATTGCGTGAGTTGACCGCATCTCGTGCGGCGATCACGCAAGAACGGAGTGATCAGGCGGTCTCCACCTGCCGTCTGATCACGGCGAGGGCCGAGCCGGCCTTGAACCACTCGATTTGCTCGGAGGAGAACGTGTGGTTGCCCTCGAACAACCAGTTCGTTCCGTCCGGCTTGGTCACGGTCACCGTCAGCGACTCCCCCGGAGCCAGGTCGGCCAGGCCCTGGGTCCCCAGCCGGTCGTCCTCTTCGATCCTGTCGTAATCGGCCGGGTCGGCGAAGGTCAGCGGGATGATGCCCTGCTTCTTCAGGTTGGTCTCGTGGATCCGGGCGAACGACCGAGCGATGATCAGCACGACCCCCCGGAACCGAGGCTCCATCGCCGCGTGCTCCCGGGACGAGCCCTCGCCCATGTTCTCGTCACCGATGACCGCCCACGGCTGACCCTCCTCGTCGTAGGCCTTGGCGATGTCGGGAAAGCTCATTCGCTCACCGGTGAGCTGGTTCTTGCCCATCCCGACGATCCCCTCGTTGAAGGCGCTGACCGCACCGAGATAGAGGTTGCCGGAGATGTTCTCTAGGTGGCCCCGGTACCTGAGCCACGGGCCAGCCATCGAGATGTGGTCTGTGGTGAACTTGCCCTGGGCCTTCACGCCGATCGGTAGGTCGCGGAAGTCCTTGCCGTCCCATGCGGGGAACGGCTCGAGCAGCTGGAGCCGCTCCGAGCTCGGTGAGACCTTCACGTCGATCGCCGAGCCATCCGCCGGTGGGGCGATGAAGCCGCTCTCGCCCTCGTCGAACCCCTGAGGCGGGAGCTCGATCCCGACCGGCACGTCGAGGCGGACCGCTTCGCCGTCGGGATTGGTGAGCGTGTCGGTCAGGGGGTCGAAGTCGAGACGTCCGGCCAGGGCCAGCGCCATGACGGTCTCTGGCGAGGTGACGAAGGCCAGGGTCGCGGCGTCGCCGTCGTTGCGCTTCGGGAAGTTCCGGTTGTACGAGGTGACGATCGTGTTCGGGGTGCCCTCGGTGTGTTCGGCGCCGCGGTCCCACTGGCCGATGCAGGGGCCGCAGGCATTGGCCAGCACGGTGGCGCCGAGCGCCTCGAAGTCGGCGAGCAGCCCGTCTCGCTCGATCGTGGCCCGAACCTGCTCGGAGCCGGGCGTGATCATCAGCTTGGTCTCGACGGTCAGGCCGGCGGCCGCAGCCTGGCGAGCGATCGAGGCAGCCCGGGTGATGTCTTCGTAGGAGGAGTTGGTGCAGCTGCCGATCAAGGCAGCGCTGATCTCCAACGGCCAGCCGTTGGCCTCGGCCTCGGCCCCCAGGGCCGAGACTTCGCGGGCCAGATCGGGAGTGTGGGGCCCGTTGATGTGGGGTCGCAGCTCGGACAGGTCGATCTCGACGACCTGGTCGTAGTACTGACCCGGGCTGGCCAGCACCTCGTCGTCGGAGCGGAGGTGGTGGGCGACGGTGTTGGCGGCATCGGCGGTCGCCTCTCGGCCGGTCGACTTGAGGTATCGGGCCATGGCGTCGTCGTAGCCGAAGATGCTGGTGGTGGCCCCGATCTCGGCTCCCATGTTGCAGATCGTGCCCTTGCCGGTCGCACTGAGGCTGTTGGCGCCGGGCCCGAAGTACTCGACGATCGCCCCGGTGCCACCCTTCACGGTCAGGATCTCGGCCACCTTGAGGATGATGTCCTTCGGGGCGCTCCAGCCGCTGAGCTCGCCGGTGAGGTGGACGCCGATCATCTTCGGCCAGCGCACGTTCCACGGGAACCCGGTCATCACGTCGACCGCATCAGCGCCACCGACACCGATCGCGATCATGCCGAGCCCACCGCCGTTGGGGGTGTGGCTATCGGTGCCGATCATCATCCCGCCAGGGAACGCGTAGTTCTCGAGCACGACCTGGTGGATGATGCCGCTGCCGGGCTTCCAGAACCCGGCCCCGTACTTGGCGCACACCGACTCGAGGAAATCGTACACCTCTTCGTTGTTGTCCAGCGCCGCCAGCAGGTCCTTCTTGCCGTCCTCCCGGGCCTGGATCAGATGATCGCAGTGGGTGGTGGTGGGCACCGCGACCTCGCCGAGGCCGGCGGTCATGAACTGGAGCCACGCCATCTGGGCGGTGGCATCCTGCATGGCCACCCGATCGGGTCGGAAGTCGACGTACGACGCGCCCCGCTCGATCTCTGCACTCGGATCGTCGAGGTGGTTGCCGAGGATCTTCTCGGCAAGCGTCAGCGGTCGCCCCAGTCGTTGCCGGAGGGCGCCGACCCGTTCGTCGAGCGTCGCGTATACCGACTCGATCAGTTCGATTGGGGTCTCGGGTCCTACGGCCATGGTTCGACGCTCCTCGCGAGCTCGGGATTCAGCTTGTTGTGTTCTTGTACCGGTCTGTGATACAACTCTAATACAAGTGACTCGGATCCGCTACCACCAGATCGCCGACGACCTCCGCCGCCGGATCACCTCGGGCCAATTGGCGGCCGGTCAGGTGCTGCCCAGTGAAGCGGCTCTCGGCACAGAGTACGACGCGAGCCGGGTCACGATCCGCAAGTCGCTCGAGGTGCTGCGCTCCGAGGGCTTGGTCGACTCCCGGCAGGGCTTCGGCTGGCTCGTCGCCGCCGAGACCCTAGCCCAGCCGCTGGCCAGCCTCGTGACCATCGAGCAACAGCTCGAAGCGTCGGGCCGGACCTCGGAGCGGCAGGTCCTCGACTTCCGCTTCATCGATGCGCCCCCGACGGTCGAGCCGACCCTCGGACCCAGGGTGCTGGAGGTTCGACGCCTCAACCTCGCCGACGGCGAGCCGTTCGCTCGTGTCACCGTGTGGTGCCGGGACGATCTGGCGGCCTCCCTCTCGAAGTCCGACGTTGAGGCCTCCAGCTTCTACGAGCTCCTCGATCGGCGGGCGGCGAGCGACTCGTCCATCACGATCGGCGACGCGATCCAGACCATCGGGGCCGAGAACGCGTCGGTGGCCGACGCCGAGCTGCTCGGGGTGCCGGCCGGTACCGCCGTGCTCGTCGTTCGCCGCGTCACCCACGATCTCGATGGGGTGGCGGTGCTCGTCTCCGAGCACGTCTTCCCCGGTCACCTCACGGAGTTCGTGGCCGAGCTGTCGAGGTCGGCGAAGGAAGGCACTGCGCCGTCGTCGAGCCTGCGGCTGGTCGGAGAGGCGACCTCCTGAGGACCGGCGGTTGGCGATGCGTCGGGGCGACCACGCCGGCTGGGTGGGATGACGCTCTGCCGCAGCCCTCTCCGCGATTTCTGAGATACTGGGGATCTTCTCGGTGACGACCACCGCCGTCCCCACCACGAGCGCTGAGGCGAGGCCGCTCGAAGAACGCCACGCTCAACACCGCGCCAACGGTGCCGACGATTGGCTCGACGCGGTGGCCGAGAGTGAACTGGAGCGCGAGGGGCGTGTTGTCGATGCGGTTCCGAGTGGTGGCTATGGGTGCGGCGACGGTGCTGGTGGCCGTTGCCTGCGGAGCGGCGCCGGATTCAGCGCGTCTCAGCTCGGCGGAGAGCGCCGCCGTCGGCAGCAGCGCCGCGGCGACCGCCGACACGACACCGCCGCTGACGTCTCCCTACCCGTCGACCGGCGCCGGCCGGGCCCGAGAGTTACCGACTACCGCCGACGACCTGGCCTACCTGGTCGAGGACGCGTCGACCACGGTGACGACCGCCACGACGAGCACCACCGCCGTGTCCGGCACCTCGCCGTCGACAACAACGGGAAGCGGCGGGGCCCCAGTGACGACCGTCGGTCCCGGCCAGCCGGCCGACCCAGGCGGGATCTACCGGGGGGAGCTCGGGGTTCTCGACCTCGACGAGGTCGTCACGGCCGCGGTCGCTCCGCCGCCGACCGTGCCGGCAGGGGTCCAGCCGCTGACCGGTCTCACCGGAGATGTGCCGAACCGGCCGGCGGCGGTCGTGAAGATCGACAACGGCGCCCGGGCTCGGCCCCAATCGGGAATCGATGTTGCCGACATCGTCGTCGAGGAGGAGGTCGAGGGTGGGGTCACCCGCTTTGCGGCGATCTTCCACAGCACCAACGCCATCGTCGGTCCGGTCCGATCCGGGCGGACCACCGACATCGGCGTGCTGCTGAGCCTCGGCACCCCGGTCTTGCTGTATTCGGGAGCCAACGACGTCACCGATGCGCTGCTCCTCGGCCGGGCGAGCGTGCAGAACCACAGCGCCGCCCGCTCGTCCGGGTACTGGCGTGACAGGTCTCGCCGGGCGCCGTCGAACCTCTACACCGACACCGCGCCGCACTGGGCGTCGGCGACCGGAAGCCCGCCACCGCCGCTGTTCGCCTACCGGGGACTAGGGGTACCCGCCCCCGGCGAGCCGACCGGCAGCTTCGCCGTCGCCTACCGGGCCAACCGGGCATCGTGGGACTGGGACGGGACGGCCTGGCTCCGCAGCCAGGGAGGGCGGCCCCACACGGCCGCTTCCGGGGCGAGGATCGCAGCCGCCAACGTCGTGGTCATCGAGACCGAGAAGGTCGACACCGGGATGGTCGACTCCTCGGGCGCCGAGGTGCCCGAGTTCGTGTTCGTCGGCTCCGGTCGCGTGACGGTATTCACCGACGGCAAGAAGCTCGTCGGCACCTGGACCCGGCCGACCCTGCGCAGCGTCGCCACCCTCACCACCGACACCGGCGACGTGATCGAGCTGACCCCCGGCCGAACCTGGATCGAACTGATCGAAGCCGGTGCCGGCATCCTCCAGTGAGGCCGATCGGTTCGCCGCATCGTGCTGCCACCCTGCAGTGAGGTGGACCGAGCCGGGCGTCAGTGGTTGCCGAACGTGTCCCAGTGGGTCAGCTCGGCGGCCGGCAGCCGCTCGGCCAGCTTGAAGTCGGTACCTTTCGTGTAGGCGACAGGGAACAGGCCAGCCTGGGTGTAGCGGTCAAACGGGATGCCCAGGATCTCGGCCGCTTCCTGCTCGTCGGGCAGGTGCAACGTCGTCCAGGCAGAGCCCAGGCCCCGGGCCCGGAGGGCCAGCATGAAGCTCCACACCGCCGGGAGGATCGAGCCCCAGGCGCTGGCCTGGGCGAAGCTGTTCAGGCCCTCATCGAGGCGGCCCTCGATCAGCGGGATGACCAGAAACGGCGAGCGGTGGAAGTTCTCCGACAAGTAGTCGGCCGAGCTGCGGACCAGGTCGCGTCGCTCAGCCCGTGTGTCACCGTCCGGATACTCGCGGCCCGGCTGCGACGTGTACACGTCGAAGTTCTTCTTGTACAGCGCAGAGATCGCCCGCTTCTTGGCGTCGTCCTCGATGACCATCCACTGCCAGCCCTGGGAGTTCGAACCGGTCGGCGCCTGGAGGGCGATCTCGATGCACTCCAGCACGGTCGAGCGGTCGACCGGCCGATCGAAGTCGAGGCGCTTGCGCACCGATCGGGTTGTCGTGAGCACCTCGTCGGCGCTGAGGTCGAGCGTCATGGGCGTCGGTCCAATCCTTGAGTCCGCTCAACAGTGACCGATGGGCACGTTGTGTTCAACCCCCGGCGACTCGTTGCGCGATTGGCCCTTCTGGCGGCCGGTCTCGCCGTGCCAGCACTCGTCGTGGTCGGATCGATCCGCGACGATCGGCCGGCCCCGGTCTCGCCGATCACCGAGTCGCCATCACGCCCCCGGGAACCGCCGGCGCCGGGCGCGACGTCGGGCCGGCTCGAGGTGAGCACCACGGACGTCACCGGCCAACCGGCCATGCCGTACGGGCCCGGCGCCGCTTCTGGGCCGGTCACCCTCGGCGACGACGAGGCGCTCGACACGCTGTGGGTCGGCTGCGAAGCCGGGAGCGGGGCTGCCTGCGACGAGCTGTTCGAGCGGTCGCCGGTCGGCAGCGAGTACGAGCTGTTCGCCGTGAGCTGTGGCAACCGCCCGCTGGTGCTCGACTGCACCGCCGAGCTCGACGGTGACCCGTCAGAAGACACCGGCCCAGGGTCCTAGCTGCACATCGCGAAGGCACTCCTAGGGTGCCCTCAGAACCGGGGCCAGCGCTTCTCGCCCTGGGGCCGGCGACGCTCGCCGGGCTTGGGGCCGAGCGCCCACCGCCGCCGCCACGCCCCGACCTCCGGTCCGGTGATGTCGGTGGTCCGGCCGGCGTGGGCATTGCGGCGAGCCTGCCACCACCCTCGGCTGAACTCGTCGGCCAGCTCGTTGATCCTGGTTTGGATCCTGGCTGCGAACTCGCGGGCGTCCTCCCCGTCGCCGATCGACAGCGGGCGCCCGAACACCACGGCGCACGGCGAGCGGGTCGGCCAGTTCTTGCCCTTCGGCAGGATCCGGCCGGTGCCGTCGATGTAGACCGGCACGACCGGAGCCCCGGTCCGCTTCGACACGAAGGCACCGCCTGGGCGGTGCTCTCGCCCCCAACCGTCGGGGCTGCGACCGCCCTCGGGAAAGATCAGCAGGTTGTGGCCCTGCTCCACCGCCCTGAGGGTGTTGGCGATCGACAGCTTCGACAGCCGGTTGCGCTCGATCGGGATGGCACCGATGAACAGAGCCGAGATGGCGGCCGAGACCCGGTTGGGAAAGAAGTAGTCGGCCCCGGCTGCGATCACGAGATCCTCCCGCAGGTGCGATGGGATCGTGGCCAGCAGGAGCGTGGTGTCGGCGTGGCTGTGATGGTTGGCCGCGAACAGCACCGGGCCCTTCACGTCGTCGAGCCGGTCGGCTCCGATGACCTTCGGTGAGCCGTAGATACGAATCGCCGGCTTCATGAACCCCCACACCCCGAGCTTCCGGACGAAGCGGGCCGTTGGGCTCTGGGCCCACTCGGTGTCGTAGTAGACCCCGGTGGTCGGGGCGCGCTCCCGCTTCTCCACCCCTTGGGGCGTGGTCGGCGGTTCGGTGATGAAACGGAGCCAGCGGAGCATTGGTATCAGGTGACGTCGGCCATCAGGATCGGCGGGTTGTGGAGATGGGTGATGGTCGGTTGCGGCCCGACCACGTCGGTTGAGATCTCGAGGGCGTCCTGAAGCGTCGAGGCCGGTTGGAAGCCGAGCCGTCGGACGGCCTTCGGGTCACCCCCTACAACAATCACCCGGCCGAGGTATTCCATCGCGTGGGCGCCCCAGTACCACATGTAGAACGGGTGGACGCCGTGATAAGCGTAGCTCGTGCGGTACAGGTGTCGGTACCACTCGTCCTCCGCGTACTGCTTCTCGTATCGCTGCTCGATCTCTGCCGGGTCGGTCGTGTCGGCCAGTACCTGCTCGAAGAAGTCGATATAGCTCGGGTGATGGACGGGGTGGAACTCCCAGGGCGTTGGGTGGCTCATGATCAGCACACCGCCCGGTTTCACCACCGGTTTGCCCCGGTAGAGGTTGAAGAAGTAGCCGAGGCCCTGAACCATCACCAGGATCGGGTTCATGATCGAGTTGACGTTGTAGGGACAGAGGTAGGGCAGACCCATCGTCACGACGTCGGTCTGGCCCTCGACCCTCACGAGATGCTGCTTGTAGACCATCTCGGTCGTCCGCCGGTGCACCGCCTCGACCTCGCCGGCCTGGACCGACGTCAGCTCGTAGGGGGCGCGCCACGAGTGGAACATCCGTCGCCGGTTGGCGCTCGACATCGTCCGCAGTCCGGCCTGCATCGCAGTGAACGACGCCCGATCCCGGATCGACCACTCCCACTCCCGCTTCTGGAGCATGGCGAGGGGTCCATCGTGGCCGAACGTGTTCGTGTTCAGCGTCGTCTCGACCTGGAAGATCCGGGGGCCGTGGTGGCGGATGATGTCGCCCTGGCGCCAGTTCGATCGGTGCAGCTCCGACGACTCCTGGTCCATGAACGACGTGGAGTGGCGCATCGTGTGCACATTGTGATGGGCCTTGACCCCCTCGTAGCCGGCCAGGCCGGTGGCGGTGCTCTTCCACCCGCCGTCCATCGACACCAGGTTGATGTTGACGTACACGACCAGGTCGGACTCGGCGGCCCGCTTGCTCATCTGCACCGTCTCGCCGTGCTCGGTCTGGCCCAGGATCACCATCCCGTCGGGGTCCTCGGCATCGTGGTTGTAGAGCATGCCGTGGGGGGCGAACGCCTCGTAGACCCGGTCGCCAACGGCGTGGCGCAGCTCGCGCTCGGTCATGCGGCGGTGCAGCGCCAGGGCGGCGATGATGTGGACGTCGTCGACGCCGGCCTCTGCGGCCAGGTCGAGCACGGCCTCGATGATGCGCTGACGGACGTCGGGTCGGGCCATCGGCGGCAGTGGCAGCGACAGGTCGTCGAACGCGATCGTCAGCTTCATCCCGGGCCGCAGCAGCGAGGGGAGGGGATCGTCGTCGATCGGCTCGAGCAGCGCCTGCAGGATGGCCCCGTCGGGGTCGTCGATACCGCGGAGGGGCTCGCCGGGATAGATCACCCGGCTATGGCCGACCGGTAGCTTCTCGAGCCTGAATCCCTCGCCGTGGTGGAACAGGATCGGCGGAGTCTGCCGGTCGACGTCGAGCACGAAGCCCGGACGGGGATGGGCGCGCTGCTTCGTCATCGTCGACTCTTTCGGGCGGTCGGAAGCGGGCTGAAGGGGAGGAGCTTGTCGGTCCGGCCCTGGGCCTTGGCCCAGCTCTCGACCAGCCAGCCGCGCTTGATGGCGAGCGACGCCAGCCGAGTCTCCGGGTTGACCGCTACCGGGAACCCGACGGCGTCGAGTAGCGGAAGGTCGGACGACGAGTCGGCGTAGGCGACCGACTCGGCCAGGTCGAAGCCGTTGTCGTCGGCATAATCGCGCAACGCCTGGGCCCGAACCTCCCCTGTCGGGGGGACGTTCAGCAGCTCACCGGTGTACCGGCCCCCGCTCTGTGACATCTCGGCGCAGATCACGTCGTCGAACAAGGGCCGCAACGGCTTGACGACGATATCGAGCGCACCGGTGATCAGCAGGGTTCGATGACCGAGGCGGCGGTGCTCCCTGACCCGACGGAGCGCCGCCGGATAGGCCTTCGTGAGGATGTGGTCGGCGAGCAGCTCGGGACCGAGCCGGTCCATCTCGGCAACCGAAGCGCCGTCGTAGCGGCGGTAGAAGTGGCGGAGGAAGTCGGTGCGGTCGCGCCGGTCGAGGGCGAGCAGGGCCGGTGCTTCGGCGATCGTCTTGGCCGTGAACCGGGCCCGGTCGCGGGGACCGAGGCGGCGGGTGGCGAGCCAGGCGTAGCTGAACACCACGTTGCTCGCGATGATCGTGTTCTCCAGATCGAACGCTGCCAGGTGACGCTCGGGGGCCAGCACCCGGGACCGTAGCCGCCGGGTCCGGGCGTCGGGATCCGACGCCTCGGCCTTCGTCTTGACCCTGGCGTGTTGCACGACCGACGGCAGATGGACCTCGGTCACGTACACGTCCCAGTCGATCACCGCCGGATCGCAGCCGAACGCGTCGACGTCGCCGCCTTCGAGCCCATCGTGGAGCCCGAGGAGCCGGTCGACGCCGTACAGCGCCTCGCATTCGGCGTAGGAGCCGTAGATCCGCACGTAGCCGAGGGCCCGCTCGACCTGCTCCCGCTGCTCTTCCAGCTGGGCGTTGAACATCGCCTGACGGCCCCGCAGCGGTAGCCGCTTGAGGCTGCGGTCGGCCCGGTCGAGGTTCTTCTGCACCCGCTCCAGCTGCCGCTCGACGGCGCCCCGGCCTGGGAACGACCACTCGGGCACCGAGATCGGTTGGCCCTTGGCGTCGTAGATGGGGTGCTCGGTGAACCAGCCACTGGTCAGGTCGACCAGGCGCCGGTAGTAGAGCGGGTTCCGGGTTCCCGACGCCACCTGCGTTACGTCGGCGGTCCCGGCGCTTGTGCTCTCGGCCACCGGCCCCCGGGCGGCCACGGTGATGATCGCGGCCACGACGAGGTCGACCGGGATCACGTCGATCACCCCTTCGGGCACGCCGGGGAACTCCTTCAACAGGCCTCGGGCGTAGCTGATGATGATCGGCTCCGCCATCCGGAACCCCTTGATCCACCCCGGAACCGGCTCGGCCCACGCCGATTCGATGATCGAGGGCCGCACGATCGAGGTGGGGACGGCGCCCTTCGACTCGACCAGCGCCCGCTCGCCGAGCGCCTTGGTGTAGGCGTAGGCATCGGGCCAGCCGAGCGATGCGGCCCGGGCCCGTCCGGCCTCGACCAGCTGACCGTCGACCCAGCGCTGTCGGATCTGCTCGGTCTTGGCCGCCAGAAGTGGGCTGCCGGCGGCGCCGAGGTCGTCGCGGGCTCGGCTGCGGAACTCGTCGAGCCGGGCGACCGAGCGGGACTCGGCGTCGAAATCGGACCTCGTCCGCCGGGCGGCCGCCACCTCGGCCCGCCAGTCGACGTCGATGTGGAACGGGCTGTCGCTGAGGAGCTGCTCGGGAGCGTTGCCCCGGCGGTTGCCCGCGACGTAGCAGGTCGACACCGCTACCAGGTGGGGGAGGGCCGAGCCACCGCCCAGGCCGTGTAGCGTCTCGACGATGCGGGTCGGGCCGAGCAGGTTGACCTCGATCGCACCGTCGAGCGGGGCGTCGAAGCTGACGGTGGCCGCGGAGTGGATCACGATGTCACAATCGGCGAGGACGTCGCGTCCGTCGTCGTCGAGGCCGAGGCCGTCGGTCCCCACATCGCCGGCGATGACGGTGACCCGCTCGTCGATCTCGGCCCAGAACGCGTCCTTCCCCCGCTCGGCCAACAGCCGGTCGAACACGTCGTTGCGGAAGATCTCGCGGCGGGCGCGCTGCGCTGGGCTCGACCGCTTACCAGGGCGGACCAGGAGCACCAGCTGGCAACCGGGAACCGAGCGGAGCAGCCGTTCGACCAGGGCGGTACCCAGGAAGCCGGTTGACCCGGTGATGGCGATCCTCTTGCCGTTGAGCCGATCGGCGATCATGTCCTCTACCATTTGGTAAGTGAGCGGTGGGAGCACCAAGCATAGAGCGATCTCGGTGGCAACGGTCGCGTTCGCCGACAAGGGGGTGGCCGGCACCTCACTCGACGACCTCGCCCGCCAACTCGGGGTCACGAAGCAGACGATCCTCTATCACTTCGGCTCCAAGGACGGGCTCGTCGCCGAGGTGCTGGCCGTCGCCGCCAGCGACCTGCTGGTCGTGCTGGAGCAGGCGAGCCGGGCCAGCTGCTCGGGGTGGGACCGCATCGAGGCGACCGTGCGGGCGTCGTTCGCCCTAGCCGTCGATCGACCCGAGCTGCTCGGACTCCTCCGCGAGCTGAGCCGGCTCGGGCCTGAGCGGTCACAGCAGGTCATCGAGGTGCTCCAACCGCTGGTCGACGCCGCGGTGGCCGAGCTCGAGCGTGGCATGAGCGAGGGTCGCTTCCGGCGGTCAGACCCCCGGCTCGTGCTCGTGTCGGCCTACGCCGCCGTCACCGGCGTCGTCACCGACGCCGAGATCCTGCGAGCGGTCGGGCTCGACCTCGACCTCCGGGTGGCGGTACGGCTCCGGCGGGCGGTGCTGGCCTTTCTCCGGGCGGCCCTCGTGCCGGAGTAGCCGGAGTAGCTTGGGGCCGTGATTCGCAGCATGCGGCGGGCCGCGTTCCTGGCGCTGGCGGCGGTCGGTCTCCTCGTTGCCGGCGCCACCGGTACGGCGTCGGCACGAGACGTCGGCGACGAGCCACTCGACTGCGAGGCCGAGGTCGTCGACACCAGCGGCGAGCTCGACACCGCCGCCGTGGCCGAAGCCGCCGGCGCGGTCGTGACGGCAACGGTCATCGTCCGCGGATTCGACTCGGTCCCCGGCGGCGAGCTGACCGAGGCGGTCGACGAGCTCATCGCCGAGTGCTTCGCCGACGTTGCCGATCTCGCGGTGCTCGCGTTCTCGGTCGAGGACCGCCAGTCCGATGTGTTCCTCGGACCCCAGCTCCCCGGCCTGACGACCGCAGACGCCATTCAGGAAACGATGTCCGAGCAGTTCCCCGACGGTCGGTTCACC
>JAOTYQ010000445.1 GCA_029861725.1 Acidimicrobiia bacterium
TCGGTTCCGCCGAAGGCGTTGCCGGTTGAGCGTCCTGGTCCTGCGTCGGTTCCGCCGAAGGCGTTGCCGGTTGAGCGTCCTGGTCCTCTGCCGGTTGAGCGGCCGGCGGCGTCGGTTCCGCCGAAGGCGTTGCCGGTTGAGCGGCCGGGGCCGGCACCAGGTGGGGTGGACCCGGGATCGGGCCGGACGCCGCGTCCCGCACCCCCCGGCTCCCAGCCGATCGCCGCCGGTAGCACGTCGGCTCGACCGGCCGGGGCCGACAGGTTCGATCGACCACCGGCCCCGCCGGGAGCGCAACGACCGCCGGCACCGCCTGCTCCTCGCGCGACACCCGCACCCGGCGAACACGATCCGACGGCGCTCTACCGCGGACCGACTCAGATCGAACGGACCCGCGTCTACCCCGGAGGCACGCCGCCCGGCTACGGCTCGGCCGCCGACGCCGGCCGGTCGGCCCAGCCGGGAAGCCCTGGCCAGCAAGCGCCTCGGAAGAAGCGCTCCGGTCTGGCCTGGGTCCTGATCGTGCTCATCGTCGCCGCCATGGTCGTGGCCGCTGCGCTCGTTGCCGGCGCCGTCAGCTGACTGCAACGGTCGTTTGGGGGAAGCGGGCAAACGACCGCGCGCCCGATGCGACCTCGTCGCCGCAACGAGACCTATCGTGTTGACCGGTATCCCACCAGCACAGGAGACTCACATGCATCGACTGCCTCGACTGCTCCAGCGCCTCGATCAGCTGTTGCCGGCCCCTGCAGTGTCGGCTCACTGCGACGGCCCCTGCGGGGTCTACGATCCCGCCAGCGCCCGCATCGCTGCCGAGGCTGTGCTGTCGATGACCCGCAAGCTCGTCGACCTCGACAAGCCCCTGGCCAGCGACGAGGAAGGCGCAGCCAATACCTACGCCCGCTACGTCGCGATCAAAGAGGAGCAAGCCCAGCTCGTGAAGGACGAGCTCGGCATCCTCTGGAGCGACTACTTCAAGCCCGAGCACCTCGAGAGTCACCCGGACCTGCACACCATCTTCTGGACGGCGATCAAGACGGCATCGGACTGTAAGACATCGGTCGACGTCGACACAGCGAAGCGACTGCTCGACGAGATCGAGGCCATCCATCACCTCTTCTGGGCGACGAAGGGCCGGGACGTCGCCTGGGTGCTGGCCAACCCGTAGGCGATCCACGGGCTCGCCGTGGTGCTGGGAGGCGGTGAGAAGCGGTGATCGTCAGCGCTGCGCTGCTCCGATCGGTCCGAGAGCTCAGCTCGTGGGCCGCTGGGCGACGCCGCCGGTTTCGGGTCACCGGCCCGTCGATGATGCCCACTCTGGCCGACGGCGAGTTCGTGCTCGTCGACACGTCGGACCGGCCGCAGGCGGGGGACCTGGCCCTGGCCACCCACCCCGACAACGACGTGATGGTCGTCAAACGGGTCACCGAGCAACTCGCCGACGGGCGCTTCGTCGTGATGAGCGACAACCCCGAGGGAAGTGACAGCCGGACGTGGGGCCCGCTCGGAGCGGAGCGGGTGCGGGGGCGGGTGACGTTGATCCTCGATCGGCCGCTCGCCCCGCTGTCGGCCCCGGAGGAGCCCGCCCGTCGTCCGGCTACGGGCGGCTGGGCCCGCTGGCTGCGTCGATAGCCTGCAGGAGTGCTCACCGTCTCCGGGCTGACGAAGTCCCACGGCGCCCGGACTCTCTTTCGCGACGTCACGTTCCGGCTCTCGCCCGGTCGGCGGATCGCCTTGATCGGTGGGAACGGGGTAGGGAAGACCACGATCTGTGAGATCATCGTCGGTCTGCAGGATCCGGACAGCGGTGAGGTGTCCAAACCGAACGACTACCGCATCGGCTACCTCCCGCAGGAGCTGATCGAAGCGTGGACGGGAACCGTTCTCGATGAGGTCCTGAGGGGCTCGGGCGGCGTGCTCGATCTCGAGGTCGAGCTCCGTAGGCTCGAAGCGGTGATCGCTGGGTCCGATGGCGCAGCCCGGCAGGAGGCGCTCGCCGCCTATGGGATCGCCCAGAGCAGGTTCGAAGCCCTGGGCGGGTACTTGCTCGAATCGGAGGCTCGACGCATCCTGGGCGGTCTCGGCTTCACCGCCGACGACATGGATCGGCCGCTGAAGGAGATGTCGGGCGGTTGGCAGATGCGGGCCGCCCTCGCCCGCCTGCTCCTTCAGCAGCCGGATGTTCTCGTGCTCGACGAACCGACCAACCACCTCGACGTCGATTCGGTGGCGTGGCTCGAACAGCAGCTCGTGGGGTGGCCCGGAGCGGTGTTGTTCGTCTCGCACGACCGCGACTTCATCGATACCGTAGCCGAGCGTTGCATCGAGATCGCCTGGTCGAGCGCGACGGAGTACGTCGGCGGGTTCGCCGAGTTCATCGTCGCCCGTGAGGAGCGGCTCCAGATCCTCGAAGCGACGGCGGCTCGCCAGGCCAAGGAGGTCGCTCGCATCGAACGGTTCGTCGAGCGGTTTCGGTACAAGGCAACCAAGGCCCGCCAGGTGCAGTCCCGCATCAAGACCCTCGAGAAGCTCGAGCGGATCGAGGTACCCAAGGACCACGACCTCAAACTCCGCTTCGCGTTCCCGGAGCCCCCTCGCTCGTCGCGCGTCGTGGCCGAGATCGTCGATGCAACGATCGGCTACGAGGGCACAGCGGTGGTCTCCGGGGTAGATCTCGTCATCGAGCGCGGCCAGAAGCTGGCGCTCATCGGCCCGAACGGGGCTGGCAAGTCGACGCTGCTGAAGGTGATCCTCGGTCAGCTCGTCCCGTTGTCGGGTACGGCAAAGCTCGGAGCTGGCGTCGACATCGCCTACTTCGCTCAGCATCAGGTCGACGCTCTCCGCATGGACAGGACCGTCGAGCAAGAGTTCCGGGCCACGGTTGGGCCGCAACCGAAGAGTCGCAACCTCCGCACCGTGCTCGGCTCGTTCGGGTTCTCCGGTGACGCAGTCGATGTTCTGGTGGCCGACCTGTCAGGTGGCGAGCGGACTCGCCTCGCCCTGGCCGAGGTCATGTGCAATCCGGTGAACCTGCTCGTGCTCGACGAGCCGACCAACCACCTCGACCTACCGAGCTGTGACATCCTCGAAGACGCCCTCCGCGCCTACCCCGGCACGGTCCTGCTCGTCAGTCACGACCGCTACCTGATCCGGAACACGGCGCAGGAGCTCGTCGTCGTGCGGGATGGGAAGGTCGTGCATCACCCCGACGTCGACGAGGCGCTGCTCCAGCCCGGCCCCGATGCCGCCTCGCTCTCGGCGATGTCGACCGGAACCGGGAAGCGAGACCCAAGCCACACCGGGGCGGTCACCCGCCCCTCGACGGCCCGCAAGGCGGCCAAGCGGGCCGAGGCCGAGCAGCGCAACGCCCGGAGTCGGGCCACGCGAGAGATTCGCAAGAAGGTCGATCGGCTCGAGCGGAAGGCGCTGGCGGCCGAGGAGTCGCTGCGGGTCCTCGAGCAGAAGCTCGCCGACCCGGACGTGTACGCAGACAAACCGCTGATGAACACCCTCATCGGAGACCACGAGCGGGCCCAGGCCGAAGCGGCGAAGCTGATGGCGGCCTGGGAGCGAGCGGCGACGGAGCTCGAAGCGCTCGGTGGGTGAGGCTGCTCAAGCGTCGAGATTGACCGCGTTGTTGATCAGGCCGAGGTGGGAGTACGCCTGCGGCACGTTGCCAAGGGCCCGGGCGTTGTCCGGGTCGAACTGCTCGGCCATCAGGCCGGTCGCCCCGACCAGTTCGCACAGCTCCTTGAAGAGCGCCTCGGCGTCGGCCCGGCGACCGGTCATCGCCAGCGCGTCGATCAGCCACGAAGTCATGAGGTTGAACCCGCCCTCGCGGCCCGGGAGCCCGTCGTCGTCGAGGTACCGGTATACGGTGGGCCCGGTCCGCAGCTCACGCTCCAACGTCGCCACCGTCGACACGAACCGCTCGTCGTCGGAGGGAAGCAAGCCCCACAGGCCGACGGCCAGCACGGATGCGTCGAGATCGTCGCCGCGGTATGCCGCCGTGAAGGCTCCCCGCTCGGGTTTCCAGCCGTGCTCGAGGACGTCGGCTGCGATCTGGTCGCGCAGCTCGACCCACGCCTCCGGCTCGCGGTCGAGGAACTGGTCGGCGATGGAGATCGCGCGATCGACGGTCACCCAGCACATCACCTTCGAGTAGACGTGGTGGCGCGGCGGTTTCCGGATCTCCCAGATCCCGTGGTCGGGCTCGTGCCACCGACGCGAGACGGCGAGGACCATCGCCTCGACCAGGCGCCAGTGCTCGGCGGAGAGGGCCTCGCCCCGCCGCAGTAGGACGTGCACCAGGTCGACGACTGGCCCGAACACATCGAGCTGGACCTGACCGTCGGCTGCGTTGCCGACCCGTACCGGTCGGCTGCCGCCGTAGCCGGGGAGATCGTTGATCTCGGCTTCCGGGGGCAGGTGGCGGCCCGTCACGTTGTACAACGGAGCCAATCGCTCCGGATCGGTTCGGGTCTCGAGGATCTGGAGCACCCAGTCGAGATAGGCCATGCCCTCACTGTGCGAGCCGAGCCGGGCGAGCGCCGATGCGCTGAACGCGGCGTCGCGGAGCCAGCAGTAGCGGTAGTCCCAGTTGCGGATGCCGCCGAGGTGCTCGGGAAGGCTCGTGGTGGCCGCAGCCAGGATCGCCCCGGTCGGCCTGTGGCAGAGGGCTTTGAGGGCGAGCGCCGAGCGCATCACCTGTTCGCGCTGAAGATCGGGGAGGTCGAGCCTCGCGGCCCAGTTGGTCCAGAAGCGCTCGCTGTCGCTTCGCCGGTCCTCCTCGAAACGGGGGTCGGGGCGGACCGTGCCCGTCCCCGCTCGGAGCTCCAAGGCCACCGGCCCACCGGACAGGTCGACCGTGGCTCGAGCGCTCTGATGAAGGCCGTCCTGGACGATCTCCCAGGCGATGTCCGGGGCCCGTAGCACCATCAGGTCGGCGGTGCCCTGTACCACGATCCCGTCCTGCTTGACCTCCAGCCGGGTGGGGACTCGGCCGAAGTCGAGGCGAGGGGCGAACTCGACGACGGCGGGCCCGCGCCCTTCGACGACACGGATCAGATCCGACCGGCCGGCAAGCCGCCGGGTCCGCCCGCCGGACGCATCGAGGTAGTCGGTGACCGTGAAGTCGGGGAACTCGGTCTCCAGCACCATCGAGTTCGGACGGTATCGCTGGTCGATGGGATCCCGGCCGTGC
>JAOTYQ010000446.1 GCA_029861725.1 Acidimicrobiia bacterium
GGGTGCAGACGACTTCGGGCCCCAGAGCGTGGAGGTGGACTGCCAAGGAAGCGCCGAGAATTCGACACCGTCGACCGCTGATCTGCTCACGAGGCAAGTATCGCCACCCGGCGTCCGATCGCCTACCGCACATGGCGAGTACTCGACAACACCAGTCCGAGACGACGCTGCACCGGCTCCCGGCGCCACACGCCTGAGGATTCCGGGACGATCGCCGTCTATCTCCTGAGTGATGCGTCCCGCTGGCAAACGGATGGGCTAACCAGAGCAGGCCCGCAGGTCTACCAGCGGTTCTGCACTGGTTAGCAGTGCGAACACCTCGACGAGCTCGGAGCAGGGTGGATCTCCGATTCGGACCATTGGCACGAGCTCGTCGAGCAGACCCCATGCCAGGACCTCGGCGCCGTACTCACTTCCGCGCAGCTGCCATGGCGTTTCCTGATCGTCCCAGGTCGACGTCCCCGTGAGCTCGAGCAGCTGGGACTGGCTCCGACCGCCTGTGTGATCCAGCATCCATGCGTGGCCTAGTTCGTGGAGGATTCCCACTCGGGCGTTCAGGGCAGGTGTGTCACAGACCTCCTGGCCGTGGCACAGGTCTCGTTCGAGCAAGCAGAGGAACAGGTCACGTGATCCGTCCTCCTGGACGAGCCGTCCCGAGTGACCGGCACATTGGCGGCTCGGCTCGAAGGTGACGGACGTGACGCGCGGCTCGGCGAGTCCCGCCGCTTCGAAGCGCCCGAGCGCCCATTCGACGACACGCACGAGGCGTTCTGTCCCGTTGTGGACGACGATCTCGTGCCCTGCGCTCTGGATCGTCCCCGTGACGACCTCATCTCGCGGGCCTGGCAGATCGAGATCGGTCCACCACCCATCGGGGAGCTCCTCGATGGCGCACCGCCGCAGCGACTCGACCTCGGGGTAACGGTGCTCGTTCGAGATGACACCGTTGGTTAGCGCCCATCGAACGGCCACTTGCGTCGAGCAGCCACGGTCGGACACTTCATAGAGACCGACGGCAAGCTCTGGGTCCTGCCCGTACATCGTCGGGCCGAGATAGAGAGCCGAGCCATGCTCGGCCTCGGTGCGCTCGCCAGCGATGGCGGCGATCGACAGCGGGGTCCAGCGCTTCGAGGTATCCACGAGGTCAGCGATGGCGTCACTGCCGGCGCGATAGGTCCCGAAGATGGGCTCGCTCAGCGTCGCATCAGGGCCGTACAGCGCCGTCACTCGACGAGCGTCGCCTGATGACCACGCCTCCGCATACTCGCGGTAGAGCTGCTCGTAGAAGGCCAGCACCTCCGGTGTGACCCGGAGAGCCCTCGAGAGCGAAAGCGCGCCGTCGAACACGGTCTCGCTGATGATCGAACGGTCGACGAGGACCGCTTCCACCGCCCCCTGCTTTCGTGATTGCGGCCACTCGACGACCGTGAGCGCACTGTCGTCGCCCAGATGGACGTCGAAGAGCGCCTGGTCCAGGATCGGCCCGCGGCGGATCATGTCCTCGACCAATCCTCCGGTGAAGTCACCTCGCGACATGTTCACGTAGGCACCCGGTGCATAGAAGTCCAGCACGCCATAGACGTCGTCGGCGGCGTAGGCTCGGGAGAGGGCTTGGAAGTATCGCAACGCTTCGTCGCCCCACGCGGTTGGCTCTTCGTTCTCGCCCGTTGGCCCCACTACCGAGGCGGCGCCGAGCCACAAGAGAGCGGCCGAGACTCGGGCCAGCTTCCGCCATCGTGCTGCTGCTTGGTGCGCCAGACCCATCAGTGCTGGACGTCTCGGCTCCGGACGCAGGGCAGCGGCAGTGATCGGGTCGGAGCGATCCCCGGACTTGCTCCGACCCGAGAGCCGCAAGCTCATTCCCGCACGTCGGTATGAACGGGCCGAGGTTCTCGGTGTCGTTCCGCGATCCAGTCCGATATCCCGAGTGCGGTCAGCGGGAGCAGAGCACTCGCGAACAGACCGGCTGGGACGAAGATCATCAACGTCACGGTGATATACACCGTGGTCAGGATGGTAGCGACGATGCGCGGCCGCAGCTGTCGATAGTCCTCTCTCCGGAGCGCGTAGATCCCTCCACCGCCGAAACCTGCCGCCAGACCGGTCACGGGGTTGAAAAGCCCCACCGGGAGGGCCAGCAACAGCCACAGTCCCATTCCCTGGAGCGTGCCGATCGGTGCTCGATCATGGCCCGAGACGAAGGCCAACACCCCGAAGACCGCCGGAACCAAGGCGAATCCGAGGGCGAAGGCCGGCCCCGCTGCCCGAGCGTCTTCAGAGTCGGTGGCGACCAAGGCCACAACGAAGGAGCTGACGCTCAACGCCATGAGTGCAGTCGCGATGCCAATGGCCCACCACTTACGGTTGGGCGACGGTTCAGCTGTCTGCACGAAGCTCACGGGTGCCTCGAGTCCAAGGGCGCGGGCACCCTGCAGGTTGTCGCCAGGACTGGACTCAGCCCTTCACCGACCCCGCTGTGAGCCCCCGCACGAAGAAGCGTTGCAGGGAGAAGAAGACCGCGAGCGGAAGTGCCATCGTGATGAAGGCTCCCGCGGTGAGCAGGTGCCACGCCTGTCCCCTCGATCCGTTCAGCTCGGCCAGTGCCTGCGTTACCACCCGCACCTGTCGTTCACCGCCGAGGAACACGAGCGCGATCAGCAGATCGTTCCACACCCAGAGGAACTGGAAGATGGCGAACGACGCCAGCACCGGAACCGATAGCGGCACGACGAGCTGGGTGAAGATCTGGAAATGGGATGCTCCATCGATCTGCGCTGACTCGATGATCGATGATGGCAACGAGCCGATGTAGTTTCTCAACAGATAGATCGCCAGTGGCAGGCCGAACCCGGTGTGGGCAAGCCAAACGGCCAGGAACGTTCCATTGAGATCGATCGTGGTATAGATCCGCAGCAGTGGGATCAACGACATCTGCAGCGGGATCACGAGAAGAGCCACGACGCCCACGAAGATCCACTGCCGACCGGGGAACTCCATCCAGGCGAACGCGTACGCGGCGAACGCGGCGATCGTGATGGGGATCACCGTTGCGGGGATGGTTACGGCCAGGCTGTTGAGGAACGAGTTGCCGAAGCCCTCCGAGCTCAAGACGTCGTCGTAGTTGACGAGCGTCCAGTCCGTGTTCCAGATGTCGGGAAGGACCGACCACCAGCCGCTGGCGTTCACGTCGTCCGGGGGACGGAACGAGCTGATGAGCACGCCGAGCGTGGGAACGATCCAGATCACGACGATGACGAGGACCACCAGTTTCACAGGCCAGTTCTGAGCGAGGCTTCTCCACCAGCTCTGCTTTGGGGGAGGGGAGATCGTGGCGATGTCGGGCTCCGCTCGGGTCTCAGGCGGAACCGCAGTGGTGGTCATCGTGTTGCCTCCTGCTCTTGGAACCGCCGAACGTTGACGACCATCAACGGGACGATGGCGAGCAACAAGATGACGGCGAGGGCCGCCCCCTTGCCGTCGTTCTGGAAGATGAAGAACTCGGTGACCATTCGCTCGGCCACGACGGAGGTACCGAACTCACCTCCGGTCATGACGAAGACGATGTCGAAGACCTTCCAGACGGTGATCACGATCGTGGTCGTGACGACTACGACCGATGATGCGATCGACGGGACCGTCACCCGCCAGAACACCTGGAACTCGTTTGCGCCATCGATGCGGGCCGCCTCGAGGATCTCGTCGGGCACGGATTTGATCGCGGCCGACAAGATGACCATCGCGAACCCGGTTTGGAGCCAGATCATGATCACCATGAGGTAGAAGTTGTTCCACGGCTCCTGCAGTAGCCAAGCCACCGGCTCGTTGCCCAGCCCGGTCCAGATTCCGTTCAGCAGACCGATCTGCTCACCAAAACCCTCGGGACGGAAATTGTAGATGAAGCGCCATACGATCGACGCGCCCACGAAGGAGATCGCCATCGGGAGGAAGATGAACGACTTCGAGACCGCCTCCGCTCGCTTCCCCAACCGGTCGGCCAGGACCGCGAAGCCGAGGCCGATCGCGACAGCGAGCAAGGGAACAATGATCACCCAGAGCAAGGAGTTCACGAGGGCCTGCTGGGTCTGTTCCTGGGTGAAGACGTCGACGTAGTTGTCGAGGCCGACGAAGCCCTCGCCATTGGCGTCTCGGAAGCTCAAGATCGTGGTGTTGACAGTCGGGTAAAGCAGATACACGCTGAGGATGACGAGCGCCGGGCCGATGAACACGAACGGCCGGACCGCATCCTGCGCTCGCGCCGGCAGTCGGTTGACGACCCGGTCCATGCCGATGTAGAGGCCGAACACGCCGAGCACGCCGATCAACAGCGCAACACCGACCACGATGATGCGGTTGGCCTCTGCGTCGCGGAGAAGGTCGGTGGCCCACCAGAGGACCAAGAAGGCGACGACGGGAACGACGAGAGATACCCCTACCCGGAGTAGTTGGACCCCGAGACCCCGCCTCGGCTCAGGTTCGCGGGGCGCCGAGCGCTCCGCTGGTTCCCGTCCTCGATCAGGATCCGAGAGCCCTGTTGTTGCCACGTCCCGATCGCCGACGTCGACCACGTGAATCTCCCTCGTCGTCTGCTTCCCCCACTGTAGCCAGAGCAAAACTGGGGCGCCCAGTGGGCGCCCCAGTTCGCCCGACACCGAGTCCGGCTATGGGAAGCTGCCGTCGACCGTGCTCGCGATGTCTGCGTAGTCCCCACCGCGCGTCCAGTCGATCATCCCGGTCCAGAAGGTCCCTTGGCCGACCGCAGCCGGCATCAGGTCGGACCCGTCGAACGCGAACGCATCGTTGGTGAGGGCCGTGGCGATGGCATCGGCCAACCGTTTGATCGTCTCGTCTTCGTAGCAGTCGACCGGTGTGCCAGCGTTGGCCGAGATCCGCTCGACTCCGGGAACACCGTTGCCACCGAGGTCAGGATGGCCCACTGGCGACGCCATGACGCACTGGTAGGTGGTGCCCGAGAAGTCCTTCAGGAACTGAACGACCTCCGGTCGGGGATCGAACACCATCGCCATCTCCCCGGCACCCATGACCGCTCCTGTGTAGGAGGGATCGATGTCGGGGAAGAAGAAGAAGTCGGTGTCTTCACCGAGCACGACTCCCTCCGGGAAGAAGTTGGTGATGAAGCTCGCCTGCCGATGCATCAAGCAGCTAGGCGGATCGTTGAACATGGGATCCGGGGCATCGC
>JAOTYQ010000447.1 GCA_029861725.1 Acidimicrobiia bacterium
CCGAGGTCGGCTCGTCGAACAGCATCACCTTCGGGTTCATCGCCAGCGCCCGAGCGATCGCCACCCGCTGCTGCTGTCCGCCCGACAGCTGGCCCGGGTACTTCTGGGCCTGCTCGGGGATCTGGATCCGTTCGAGCAGCTGCATCCCCGCCTCGTCGGCCTCGGCCTTCGAGCGACCCCGGACCAGTCGGGGAGCGATCGTGATGTTCTCCAGCACGGTGAGGTGGGGAAAGAGGTTGAAGCTCTGGAACACCATGCCGGTCTCGCGCCGGACCTCCTGGATGTTGCGGACGTCGTCGGAGAGGACCGTGCCGTCGACGACGATCCGGCCGTTGTCGTGCTTCTCGAGCCGGTTGATGCAGCGGATCAGGGTCGACTTGCCCGATCCCGAGGGGCCGATCACGACCACGACTTCCTGCTTCCCGATCTTGAGGTTGACGTCGTTCAGCGCCTGGAACGCGCCGAAGAACTTGTCGACGTGCTCCAGCTCGATCATCACCTGGTCGGTGGCGACCTGGGTGGCATCGGCGAACACCTCGCCTGCGGTATCGCCTTCTGTCATCGCTCTCCTACTCCTAGACGAGCTTCGAGTCGTTGGCTCTCGTTCGACATGGTGTACGAGCCGGCCCAGAAGATGAGCAGGACGAACACCAGGGTCTCGGCGATCAACCCCTGGCCCCGGAACGCCGGCTGGGCGGTCGACGCCTGCGGGCCAGCGAGAAGATCGGTGAGGCCCATCGCCGCCCCGGCGAGGGTCGTGTCCTTGAAGAGGCTGATGAACTGCCCGACGAGGGCCGGGATCACGTTGCGGAGGGCCTGGGGCAACACGATCAAGCGGGTGACCGACACCGGCGACAACCCGAGCGCCCGCCCGGCCTCGATCTGCCCGATCGGTACCGATTGCAGGCCACCCCTGACGATCTCGGCCACGTAGGCCGAGGTGAACAAGACGAGAATGACGATCGCCCGGACGACCTTGCCGGGAGCGAGGTCGGTCGGGATGAAGAACCCGAGGGCGACGTTGGCCATCAGCAGCAGGGCGATGAGGGGCACCCCGCGGAACAGCTCGATGTAGGAGGTGCTCATCGTCCTCAGGATCGGGAACTGCGACCGTCGACCGAGCGCCAACAGCACCCCGAGGGGGAAGCACAGGGCGATGGAGATCGCGGCGAGGAAGAGGTTCAGCAGCAGTCCGCCCCAGCTGTCGAACTCGACGCCGGCCACCAGCAGCCAGACCGCTGACAGCCCGACGACCAGGGCGGCGACGACCAGGGCGGCCCCGCTCCGTCTGGGTAGGAGCGGCCCGATGAAACGCCCGGCAGCGAACGCTGCCAGCGATCCCACCGCGAGCAGCCAGGGGCCGACGGTTTGGGCCAGGGACAGCAGGAGCAGCACCGTCAGCAGCAGTGGCCAGGTCCTGCTCAGTATGTCGAGCAGCCACGGCCGTCCGGGCTCGGCGTCGTCGGGCACTTCCTCCCGCCGTTGACGAGCGATGAAACCGGCGATCAGCCCGGCCATGAACGACACCGCCACGATGGCGACGACCACTCGCCACAGCTCATCCTCGGGCCACGACCCGGTGATGAACAGCGACAGGTTCGTGCGGACGATCTCCCACCGTCCGGTCACGAACACGAACCGAAGGAACCGGTACAGCACCCAGATCGCCAAGCTGCCGATCACGATCGTCGTGATCGAGTCGCCGACCGACCGGAACAGGTTCTTGCGGAGCCAGGTCACCATCGTCACTCGACCTGCATCCTACGGTTCACCGTGTTGACGAGGGCGGAGATGATCAGGCTGAACACGAGGTAGATCGCCATCAGCAGCAGGTAGGTCGGGACGGCCGGTGAGCGGTTGCCGATGCTGGTCGACGCCACCTTGGTGAGCTCGAAGAAGCTGATGGCGAAGCCGAGCGAGGAGTTCTTCATCAGGTTCAGGTACTGGTTCCCGATCGGGGGCACGGCGATCCGCAGCGCCTGGGGCAAGATGATGTACCGCATCCGCTGGGCGCCGCTGAATGCGAGCGCACTCGACGCTTCGAATTGGCCCCTTGGCACGGCCTGGATCGAGCCCCGCACGATCTCGGCGATATGGCTGGCCGTGTAGATGACCAGCGCCAGCAGCAGCGCGAAGTACTCGGGCTGCATGATGATGCCACCCTCGATCTGATCGCCCTCGAGCGACGGGAACGACAGGCCGTTCCCGACGAGTGCCGCCCCGACGAGTACCAGCACGACGAACGAGGCAACAGCCCACAGTAGGTCGCGCGGTGGTTGTCCGGTCCGGGCTGCGACCCGCTGGCGCCAGCCGGCGACCAGCACCCCGACGACGAACGCGAGCACGACGACGCCGAGGAAGGCGAGGCCAGGACCGGTCAACCAAGGGACGACCAGGCCACGATTGCTCACCGTGACCAACGAGTCGAGCTGCCAGGCGTCCTCGATACGGGGCATGGCGGCGAGGACGAGCGCGAGGTAGGCGAAGATCACGAGGCCGAGCAGCGGGACGTTGCGCACGACCTCGACGTAGACCCGGGTGATCTGCGAAAGCAACCAGTTCCCCGACAGTCGGCCGATGCCGATCAGGATGCCGAGCACGGTGGCCAGCACGATGCCGACGATCGACACCCGCAGCGTGTTCAGAGCGCCCTCGACGAGGGCATCACGAACCGGCTGCGATTCCCGCAGGTCGTTACCGGGGATCGTGAAGCTCGACGGCTGGTCGAGGAACTCGAACCCGACCGGGATACCCAGATCGGCGCTGTTGACCCGCACGTTGTTGGCGAGGTACGCCAGGAAGGCCAGCACCAGAGCCAGGATGACCAGCTGGAACACCCACGCCAGTACCTTCACGTCGCGCCAGAACGGCGGCTTGTCGTCGAGTTCGCGTGGGGCCATCGGTCCCCTTGAACCTACTCGCGGGCGGGGGGCTGCAACCAGGGATTGCAGCCCCCCGCTCCCTCACCACGTGACGCCGGCCCAGCAAGGTCGACGGTCACGAGGCGGAGTCCCTACTTGTATGGCGGAGCGTAGAGCAGACCACCGTCGAGCCAGAGGCTGTTCACCCCTCGTTCCAGACCGAGTGGGGTGAGGTGCCGGTCGAAGATCTCCCCGTAGTTGCCGACCTGCTTGACCACCTGATAGGCGTAGTCGGCCGGGAGCCCGAGGCCCGGGTCGAGGACGGCGCCGTCGACCTCGACCCCGAGGAACCGTTGGATGTTGGGGTCGTCGCTCTCGAGGAACGAGTCGACGTTCTCGGACGTGATCCCCCACTCCTCGGCTTGGATCGTGGCGAACACCGCCCACTCGACCGCCGCTGCCCAGGCAGCGTCGCCGTCGCGAACGGCGGGAGCAAGCGGCTCCTTGGAGAACGTGGCGGGCAGGATCGTCAGCGAATCCGGCCCGTCGGGGAAGGCGGAGCGGAGCCCGGTCAGCTGCGACCGGTCGGCCGACCAGCCGTCGCATCGACCGCCGATGAAGGCCTCCTGGATCAGGTCGGTGTTCTCGAACGAGAGCACCTCCACCTCGAGGCCCCGGCGGGAGAACTCGGAGGCGACGTTGCCCTCGGTGGTCGTGCCGGAGGCGACGCAGATGACGGTGCCACCCATGTCGTCGACGCTCTCGTAGCTGCCGGCGGCGACCATCATCCCCTGGCCGTCGTAGAAGTTGGGCTGGAGGAACGTTGCGCCCTCGACGCCGTCACGGCTGGCGGTCCAGGTGGTGTTCCGAACCAGGACGTCGACCTCACCCGACTGCAGGGCAGTGAATCGATCGTCGGTCTCGAGGTCGACGTGCTCGACCGCTTCGGCGTCGCCGAGCACGGCGGCCGCGATCACCCGACAGAAGTCGCTGTCGAAGCCCTGGTGGCTACCGTCGTCCTGGAGCACGGCGAAGCCCGGCAAGGCATCGCGAGTGCCACATCTGATGACGTTGGCGTCGGTGACGCTTGCCAGGACCTCGCCGCCGCCTCCGGCCGTCTCGCCGTCCCCGTCGGCCGCCTCGTCGTCGCCCGAATCATCGGAGCACGCTGCGGCAACCAGGACCAGAGCAACGAGAAACGCCAGGAGACGTTTCGAGTTCTTCGTCAACACGATGGATACCTCCCCGTCGACTGCCCACTCCTGACCCTCACCCATCGCGATGCGGCCAGGCGCGTGGCAGTTCTGTACGTGCCAGAGGCTACACGCCGCCGCCAGACCAGCTGCGCAAAAGCAACAATTCGTAACGGGGTCGCCGAATCCCCAGCTCAGAGTGTCAACAAGCGCCAATCGGGTGACGTCAGTCGGTCCGCTCCAACAGCGCCTCGGCCTTGGCCACATCTCGCTGCAGCTGCTCGGCGAGCGCCTCTATCCCCTCGAATCGCTGCTCGGATCGAAGCAGCTCCACGAGGCGAATCTTGGCCGGTTCGCCGTAGAGATCACCGTCGAAGCCGATCAAGTGCGCCTCGAGCAAGGAGTGCTCAGCGTTGCGGTAGAACGTCGGCCGCTTGCCGATGTTGATGGCGGCCGGCCAGTGGCTGCCGTCGGGTCGGAGGTACCAACCGGCGTAGACCGCGTCAGCTGGTATGGCCATGTGGCGGGGAACGGCGACGTTGGCGGTCGGGAACCCGATCGTGCGGCCCCGCTTGTCGCCTTCGACCACCGGCCCTCGAATCTCGTGGTGGCGGCCGAGCAACTTCGAGGCCGTCGTAACGTCGCCGCCGGCGATGGCCCGGCGGATCGCGGTCGACGAGACCGACTCGTCTGCCGCGTTGACCCGGGGCACGAGCTGGAGGCCTTCGACCTCGAAATCGTGCTCGGCCCCCAGCTTCGTGAGCACCTCGACATTGCCGGCCCTGGCCTTTCCGAAGTGGAAGTCGGCGCCGACGATCACCGCCTTGGCATTGAGGCCGCCGACGACGACCCGTTCGACGAACTGCTCGGCGGTCTCCTGGGCCCGCTCGATGTCGAAGGGGACCACGACGACGGTGTCGACACCGCACCCGTCGAGCAGGTCGAGCTTCTGATCCAGATCGGTGAGGAGCCGGGGCGCCGAGTCGGGCCGCAGCACGTAGGCCGGGTGGGGGTCGAACGTGATCACGGCCGTAGGGACACCGAACCGTTCGCCGGTCCGGCGGGTGGCCTGGATCACTGCCTGGTGGCCGAGGTGGACGCCGTCGTACATCCCGATCGTCAGCACGTGGGCGGTCG
>JAOTYQ010000037.1 GCA_029861725.1 Acidimicrobiia bacterium
CTTCCGATCTCCCACCCGTCGGGGTGGTCCATCCCGATCAGTGGGCGCTCCCGCTTTTTCCCCGAATTTCGGCCGGTGGTGCCGAGCACGAGGATCTGGCCGCCCGACATCTTTCCGCCGACCCTTCCCTTGGTCAGTTTGTAGACCGCTCCGTGGAGCCCGGTGAAGATCCGGGTTCCCGTCTTGTTCATCTTCGTCTGCGCCATGACTCGAGCCTAGTGACAGGCCGCGACCGTCACTGGCGAACCGAACAGAGCCGGCATCGTGACGACCGCCCCAGCCTCAGCCGTCGGCCGGGGTGACGATGAATTCGCTCGACGCGCTGTGCGACTGCCCGCTGGCGTCGCGAGCGGTAGCGGTGATCGTGAAGCGCTGCCCGATGCTGCCGGGGTCGAGCGGTTCGATGAAGATCGGGTTCGAGCCCGGCACCACCTCCAGGTCTGCACCGCCGAAACCGGGGATGTCCCACTCACCCTCGGTGGCGTTGGTGGTGATGATGTCGCACACGGTTTGGCTGTTGAGGTTGATCCGATCGGGACAGTTGATCTCGACCAGCACGCCGACCACGGTGAAGCTGTGCGACGCCCGAGCGGTCGTGCCGTCGGCCCCCTCGGCGGTGGCGGTGATCGTGAACGTCCGCCCTACGGCGTCGGCGTTGGTCGGCTCGATGAAGATCTCGTAATCGCCGGGAACGACCTCGAGCGGCTCCGGGGCGGCGAGGAACGCCGGCAGGTGCCACTCACCGGAGACGGCGTTGGTGGTGACGATCGAGCAGAAGATCTTGACGCCAAGGGCGATCTCGGTTGGGCAGTCGACCTGGACCGTCGGTTGGTCGGCGGCGATCGCGGTCGAGGTGGTCGTGGGCGACGATGTCGTCGTGGTCGATGCGGTGGTGGTCGACGACGGCTCGGTGGTCGAGGTCGACGTGCTCTCATCCGAACCCGGTTGACCGCCGGCGCCGGCCTCGGTCCCCGTATCGTCGCCCGTGACCAGGACGAGCGTGATCACGCCGACCCCGGCGAGGAGAATCGCCGCAGCCAGGGCGATCAGCCCGATTCTGGCCTTCTTACCGTCTGCAGGCGGCGGGCTGGCCTGGGGCGGGTCCCACGACGGAGTTGTCGGGTAGCCGACGCCCGGTTGGGAGCCGGTGTGCATCCCCGGCGTCGGGGTGTACGGGCCAGCCTCCGTTCCCTGCGAGTGGTCGACGGAGGTGGCGTTGGGGTCGCCGCTGACGTAGCCGTGTGGCTGCGGGGTGGGGGTCGTCGGTTGTGACGGCGCTCCGTGGAAGCCGTGAGGGGTGGAGGCTGCGATGCCGCCTGTGGTGGGGGCCGAGGGGTTGTGGTGGCCGGTTGGCCCGAATTCGGGCGGCGGTGTCGGTGGTGGCCCGGACACGACCGGGCCACCGGTGAAGGCGGACGGCACGACGTTGGTCGCCCCTGCTGCCGCCCCCGGCGGCGCCTGGCCGGCCGCGGCGTTGCGGAGATCGGACGACAGTTGGGAGGCCGTGGCCTGGCGGGCCGCTGGCTCCTTGGCCAGGGCCTGCTCGATCACCCTGGCCACCGGGTCGGGAACGTTGTACCGGCGTAGATCGGGAGGAGGCTCCGTCAGCGCCCTGGTGATCATTGGGGCGACGCCGTCGTCCTCCGGACGGAAGAACGGCGGCAGCCCGGTCAGGAGCGCATGGAATGTCGAGCCGACGGCGTAGATGTCGACGGCCTCGGTGCTGGGTCGGCCCTGCAGCAGCTCCGGTGCGGCATGGGCCAGCGTGGCGGTCGTGCTGGTCGTGGCGGTGGCGTTGCTGGCGACCGCGGCGATCCCGAAATCCGAGAGCTTCGGGTTGCCGAACTGGTCGATCAGGATGTTGTCGGGCTTGATGTCGCGGTGGAGCACGCCGTTGTCGTGGGCGGCCTGGCTGGCCTCGGCCACCGCTGCCATCACCCGCGCCGCCTCGTCCCACGGCAGGGGGCCGGATTTCAGTCGGTCTCGGAGCGAGCCGCCGGAGGCGAACTCCATGACGATGTAGCCCTCACCGTCGTCGGTGTAGCCCGAGTCATACACCGGGATGATGTAGGGGTGGGCGCCGAGCCGGCCCATCGTCTGGCGCTCACGGTCGAACCGTCGCCGCTCGGCCTCGCCCAGGGTGCCGGGCAAGACCTTGATCGCAACCTCCCGGCCGTGGGTCGCGTCGGTCGCCCGGTACACCGAACCAAAGCCGCCTCGCCCGATCAGCTCAGCACCTTTGTAGCCCGCAATGTCCCTGACCGTGGCAGACAAACCGGCAGCTCCTCCCGCTGCCCACAGAGGGTAGGCCAAGCGCGAGCGGCCCGCAGATAGGTCAGCGGTCGGGGCCGGCCCGGGTGAGGGTGCCCTACCGGGCACATCGTTCGGCCCGGGTAGGAGCCGCCGAGGCCCGTTCCGCTAGCGTTGGCCTGCGGCCACATCGGCGATCGGGCACTCCTCGTCGACCACTCGGTCGCACGACGAGCGGAGGACCATGGCCACCACCGACGAGAAGACACCGTTCCATCTGAAGGGGAACTATGCGCCGGTCACCGAGGAGGTGTCGGCCACCGATCTCGCCGTCGTCGGCACGATCCCGCCCGAGCTCGAAGGTCGCTACCTTCGCAACGGGGCGAACCCGATCACCGGCGAGAGCCAGCACTGGTTCTTCGGTGACGGCATGATCCACGGTGTCCGGCTCCGGGGCGGCAAGGCCGAGTGGTACCGCAACCGCTACGTCCGCACCCCGTTCGTCGACGACCCCGATCGCAGCTACATCGATCTCGAGACCGGCCAGTCCGAAAAGACCGACTCCAAGGCCAACACCCACGTCGTGGCCCACGGCGGCCGGATCCTGTGCTTGGAGGAGGGTCACGTCCCCTATGAGATCACGCCCGAGCTCGACACGGTCGGCCCTCACGACTTCGACGGCCGCCTCGACGGCTCGTTCACGGCTCACCCGAAGCTGTGCCCGGAGACCGGGGAGATGATCGGCTTCGGGTACGGCATCTTCCCGCCGTACCTGACCTACCACCGCGTTTCGGCCGACGGCACCCTCGTCCAGAGCGAACCGATCGAGCTGCCGGCACCGGTGATGATGCACGACTTCAACGTCACGACCAACCACGTGGTCTTCATGGATCTTCCGGTTGTGTTCGACCTCGACCTCGCCATTGCCGGCACGATGCCGTTCGTGTTTCGGCGAGACAATGGCGCCCGCCTCGGCGTCATGCCCCGCGACGGCGACAACGACAGCGTCCGCTGGTTCGAGATCGAGCCGTGCTATGTGTTCCATCCCGTCAACGCCTTCGAATCCGCAGACCGGATCGTGCTCGACGTCGCCCGCTACCCACAGCTGTGGGCCGAGGGGACCGACTTCACCGACCAAGCCACGCTGTGGCGCTGGGAGATCGACCTCGCCGCCGGCGCGGTGAACGAGACCCAGCTCGACGACCGGGCCATCGAGTTCGGCCGTGTGTCCGATGACCGGGTGGCCCGGCCCTACCGCTACGGCTATGCGGTCGGCACCGGTGTCGGCACCGACGCCGCAATCGTCAAGTACGATCTCGACACCGGTGGGTCGGCGGTCCACGACTTCGGAGCCGGCCGCAAGCCAGGCGAGTTCGTCTTCGCCCCAGCCGACGGCGCCAGCGCCGAAGACGACGGCTACCTGCTCGGCTACGTCTACGACGAGGCCGACGACGCCAGCTCGTTCGTGGTCCTCGACGCCGCCGATCCGGCCTCGGACCCGGTGGCCACCGTGGCGTTGCCGCAGCGGGTGCCGTTCGGCTTCCACGGCAGCTGGATCGCCGATTGACGACCCCTCGGCGAGCTCGGCCGGTGAGCCGACCCTTGCCGAGCTCGGCCCGTCACTGCAGGGTGGCGGCCAGATCGAGGGCTGGGCGCAGGGCTTCGTAGTCGGCGCTGGTGACGGGGGCGAAGCCCTTGATCCCGAACGGGCGCAACGAGTCGCGCAGCGTCGGCTCGTCGAGGAGGGCGGCGATCGGAGCGAGGAGCTGCGGTGCCGCATCGGCCCGGACGACGAGCGGCTGGACCGGGAACGGTCCGAGGGGGGCGATCGAGCGCAACTCGCCACGGCGATCGGGATGCTCACGGCTCCAAGCTCGCCAGACATTGCCGTCGATGGCCGCAGCGTCGAGCTCGCCGTCGGCGATCCGATCGAGCGCCTCACGGTGAGAGCCGGCGTGGCGGAACTCGCCGAAGAAACCCGGATCGAGGCCGTCGGCGGCCAACCGGGAGAGGATGCTGAGGTAGCCACTCAACGACGACCGGTCGTTGAAGCCGACCCGCTTCCCACCGAGATCGGCGAAGGTCCGGATCGGTGCGCCCGACCGCACGACCAGATCGGAGAAGTAGACCGGGCGACCCTGCGCCCGTGGATCGTCGTGTACCGGTGCTCGTGGGATCAGCACCACGGAACCGACCTCGGTTCCCGACAGCCAGAGGTACGAGGGTGGGCAGACGAACCCAATGTGGGTAAGGCCGGCCGCGAACACATCGTCCTCGGCTCGGATAGGACCGGATGTGGTGGGCTCGACCGTGAGGATGTGGTCGTACCCCAGGCCGGTGGCGACATGCGAGGCGATCGCGGCGAACAAGCCTTCGGGCAGGCCTGGCGCCAGCCAGGTGGTGAACCGCAGCGCCTCTCGCACGATGTGCACTGTAGGCGCGAACCGGCTGCCGCTCCCGGGCCGACGCAGCGGATACTTGAATGCTGTGTCACCCGACCGCCATGATCCGACTACGGCAACGCAACGCAACGATCACGAGCCCTCGACCGGAGGCCGCCGCCTGGTGACGGCCGCTGGAGCTGGATGGCGATGGCGGACCGACCTGCTGGTCGCCGTCGTCCTACTGCCTCGGGTCTCGCGCCGACTCCGAGCCACCGGGTACCGCTCGACGCGGCGGTGGCTCGACGAGCGTCTCCCCGGGGCGCCGGAGCCACTAGACGAGCCGGCCGATCCGGCAGCGTCCGTAGAGCTGGCCCGAGCGCTGGCGCTAGTCGTCCGGCTGGCGGCTCGTCTGACATCGGATGCAACCTGCCTCCGGACCTCGCTCGTGCTTCGCCATCTGCTCCGACGACACTCGCTTCCGTCGACGATCAGGCTCGGGGTGCGGCGCGGATCCAACGGCGGCCCCCTCTCGTTCCATGCCTGGGTCGAGGTGGCCGACGTCGTCGTGAGCGAATCCGGCGCCGACCTGGCCGGCTACGAGGTGTTCGCCGACGATATCTCGTTCGACGTGCCGCTCTGAGCCCATCCGAGACGGTCGATCGTGAGACGACGAAGTCTCCCATGGTCCTCGAACCCGGAGCGATGGAGGTCGAGCAGCGACCGGGGTGGAAGCAGCTCGCGTCGGGTCGTCCGGATCACGTCCGGCCACCGATCCGTGGTCAGGGCCGGGATCCACGCCTGGCGATGACGTCTTCCGGCCCGTCCCTCGTGCCCGCCCAACCGGCTCGACGGCGGCCAGAGCCGGTCCCAGAGCCGCCCCCGCCAGCCGTCGACCCGCGGCACCTCGACCGGCAGGTCGAGTGCCTCCACGACGACCGCAAGGCTCTTCCAGACCGGAGCCGCCAACCCTTCCCGTTCGACGAACCGTCGCACGAAATCCCAATCGATCCCCGGATCGGTGGCGATGCGGGCCACGTCGCCGTAGGCCCCGAGGTAGGCGAAGCGATCTTTGTTGAGGTGCGTGAGAAACGACACGAGCGCCATCTCGGGGGCGAGCACGGCCACGGAGCTCCCGTCGGGACCGTTGATCCTGCGAGCGGTCTCGACCACGAGGTCGGTCTGCTGAATCCACAAGCCGAGCTTGAGCGGATCGAGGTGGACGTCGACCGTCACCCCCTGCCAGGTCCCGTGGACGTGCTGGAGTTGCCGCCGTCGCACCAGCTCGGTCACCTCGCCGACCGACGGGTGCTCGGGCCACAGCCGTTCGAGCACGTCGTCGATCCGATCGACCGCGTTTGGTGCGATGAGGAGGTCGACGTCGCTGCATGGGCGCAGGCCGACCCGGCCGTACCACCGGGCCTCCTCCGCGACCCCCTTGAGGGCGAAGGCATCGATCCCGATCTCCGCCAGTGCGTCGATCGCCGAGACCAGGCCCTGCCAGAGCGCGCGGTGATGAGCGCCCGTTGCCAGGTCGGCTGCGATCAGCGTCCGCTGCTCGTCCGGCGTCAGCTCGATCCGTCCCGCTTCGACCAGCTGCAGAAGCTGGCCGCCGAGGCGATGCTCGATCGCTGACGGCACCAGCCCGGAGGCCCGGTCGTCGATGCTCCGCCCGGCGGCGAGGTCGAACAGCGGTGGACTCGGACGCGTCACGATGGGGACCAGCTGGCACTTCGCCCGGTCGCGTCGTCGCCGACGTACCCGGCGGCCTGGGCCCGGAAGAGAGTGGCGTAGTGGCCGTTGAGCTCCATGAGCTCGGTGTGGCTCCCATGCTCCGCGACCCGCCCCTCGTGGAGCACGTAGATCCTGTCAGCCAGCCGAACGGTCGAGAACCGGTGGGAGATGAGCAGGACCGACCGGTTGCTCGACAGGTCGGCGAGGCCCTCGTAGAGGCGGCGCTCGGCGAGCGCGTCGAGAGCAGACGCCGGCTCGTCGAGGATCAGGAACGATGCGTCACGGAAGAAGGCACGGGCGACGGCGATCCGCTGCCACTCACCCTGGGAGAGGTCGGCGCCACCGTCGAACGCCCGACTCAACATCGTCTCGTACTGCCGCGGGAGTTTCGAGATCGCGTCGTGCGCCCCGGCCCGGTGGGCCGCGGCCTCGATCGCCTCCACCGCGTCGAGGCGGCGATGGTCGCTGATCGCGATGTTCTCCCGAGCGGTGAGCGAGTACTCGAAGTAGTCCTGGTGGACGATGCCGATCGACCGCCACAGCTGCGATCGGGGGACGGTGGCGAGGTCGATCCCGTCCCAGGTGATCCGCCCGCCCGTCGGCCGGTAGAGTCCGGCGACGACGTGGGCGAGCGTCGACTTTCCTCCGCCGCTGGCACCCACGAGGGCCACGATCTCACCGGCCCGGAGCTCCAGCTCCACGTCCTCGAGCACCACTTGCTCCGTACCCGGGTAGCGGAAGCGCAGGCCTTCGACCCTGAGCGAGGTGAACGGAGGGAGCGCTGCAACGTCGCCGACCTCGTCGTCGGTCTCTCGCAGGTCACGGAACTGCTCGAAATCATCGAGAAACAGTGCCGATTCGCGCAGCGAGCCCGTTGCGCTGGCCGTGCTGCGGATGCGTACCGAGAGCTGCTGGAGGGCGACGATCGCGATTGCGCCGTCGGCCAGCGTCACCCGTTGGGCGACCGCGGCGTTCACGATGACGACGAGAAGGACGGCGACGAGTGCCGACGCCATCAACGACGCCATGCCGTTGAACGCCGTCCGGCGAATCGCAACGCGCTCGAGCCGTGCGATCCGGTCGTCGAACAGCGAGCTCCACCGATCCCGAAGCGGCTGCTGCAGGCCGAACACCCGGACCTCCTTGGCCGCCCTCTTACCGGCCAGGGTCCAGAACAGCGACGAGCGCAGACGATCGTCGGCGGTGAGGTCGTGGGCGAACCGGAACGCGATGGCGGCTGACAGCCTCGACGCGACGACGAATGGCAGCGCGATCAACGCCAGGGCCGGCAGGATCTCCGGCGTCGACGAGCCGAGCACCACGAGAAGCGCGCTGGAGGCGACCAGCGAGTTGGCAAGACCGATCAGGTCATACGCCATCTGCATCGCCCGGTTGGCTCCGTGACCGCTCGCCCGATCGAGGAGATCGTGGAACTCCTGGTCCTCGAACCGCTCGAAGTCGACCGACCCCGCGATGTCGACGATCTCGGCCTGAAGGTGGCGGAGGACCTGCTCGGTCACCACCAACCGCGCCTCACGCTGGACGACGACGCTGACGCCCGACACGAACAGCGCACCAGCCAGACAGGTCATCTGGGGGGCGAGAGGCCGGATCGACTCGAGCGCGGTTCCGGCGGTGAGTTCCGAGGCGAGCGAGCGAGCACAGAGCAGCGCAACGGCCAACGCAACCGCGCCGACGAGCTCGGCGGCCAGCGTCACGACGAAGTGCCGTCGAGCCGCTCGCCAGACCCAGCGGTAGGCACGCCAGGCCGTTTGCCAGAAGCCGAGCCAGCGCGCCCATACCATGATCCAGCGATGGTAACGGAGCACTGCCTCGGCCTCCCGGGAGGCTCCGACCGCTGTGTCACATTGCCTACCGCCCGCACCCGACGAGGCGGCCTACAATTGCCGAAATCCCAGGTCAGGGCGGCCGGGATCTCGTTGAGCGAGAGGGAAAAACGGTGGGTAGTGGGCAGTACATCAAGCCGGAGCTGACGGATCATGGATCGGTCGTGTCGCTCACACTGGGCAAGCCAGGGAGCGACGTCGACGGTGCGTCCGGGATGCTCGGTAATGCATCGATGTCCGACACGACGGGTGGCGGCTCCAACGCCGGCGGGGGCCCGGCCAACAACAACCCGTAGCTTCCGCCCTTGACTGACGTGCCGGCCCCACAGGGGCCCACCTACCAGCCGACCGACGGCGTCGTCGCTCGAGTCGTCAGCGACGAGACGGTCGTCGTCGATCTGGACTCGGAACGGTACTTCAGCCTCAACACCACCGGAGCCGTGGTCTGGTCGGCGGTAATCGCCGGCCGATCGGTCGAGCAGGCCGCCATGGAGCTCGCTGAGATCTACGACGTCGCCGACCAGACAGCTCGGGTCGACGCCGAGGAGATCGTGCGGCAACTCGTCGAGGCCGGACTGCTGCTCCCTCGGCCCTAGCTTCGCTTGGCCGCTTGGATGTTCACGATCGTGCCACCGTCCGCAGCATTCGGCCGCAGGCCGAACTCCAGGCGGCGGGCGCTGTCTCGCCGCACGTAGATGTCGGCCCGAGAGATCGAGGAGCACGCGGGCTATGTCCGCGACACCGCCAAGCTCGAGGCCTACGAACGGGCGCTCGCCGAAGTCGTCCGGCCCGGGGACTCTGTGCTCGATCTCGGTTCCGGTACCGGGGTCTTGGGCCTCCTCGCGGCCAGGGCCGGCGCTCGCATCGTTTATGCCGTCGACAGCGGAAGCATCATCGGCGTCGCCGCCGACATCGCAGCTCGCAACGACCTCGACCAGCGGATCGTCCACATCCGCGAGACGAGCTCCCGGCTGCGGCTCCCCGAACCGGTCGACGTCGTCGTGTGCGACCAGATCGGCGGCGCGGTCTACGACGCTGGGGTCCTGGACTACTTCGACGACGCCCGACGGCGGCTGCTCCGTCCCGAGGCCGTGCTCGTGCCTGGGTCGTTCCGGTTGCTCGCCGCCCCGGTGTCGGCCGGTCTCTGGCACGAGATCGTCGAGGTCTGGTCGACGCGGCCCGCCGGGTTCGACATGGAGGCGATGGCGGAGCTCGCCGTCAATACCGAGTATCGGCCGCGCCTCGGAGCCGAGCACTTCCTCGGCCAACCGGCGGAGTGGGGAAGCATCCCCTCCGACCATGTCGAGCCGGTCACGGGTTCGGCGAGGTTGACCATCGAACGACCCGGCGTGCTCAACGGCATCGCCGGTATGTTCATCGCTCAGCTCTCACCGTCGGTGGAGCTGACCAACTGCCCGTTGCTCCCGCACTCGTTCGATCGGTGGCAGAACTTCTATCCGCTCCCGGAGGCGGTCGAGGTCGCTGAAGGGGATTCGGTCGAGGTGCGATTCGATATCCGTCCGAAGAGCTACTTGGCGACCTGGACGGTCGGCGTCCACCGCCGGTGCCGTCCTGACGATCCGATCCACAGCCGCCAATCGACCGTGCTCGGGAAGCTGCTCACCCCAGACGACATCGCAGCGGCCGACGGCTCGGCAGTACCTCGGCTGACGCCGCTGGTCGAAGCCGATCGGTTCATCCTCGGTCTGGTCGACGGCGTCCGAACCGAGCGCAGCATCGTCGAGCAGACGTGGACCGAGCACGGCTCTCTGTTCTGCTCTCGGCAAGAGGTCGAGAGCCGAGTTCGCAACCTGACCGCTCGCCACGCTCGATCGGTGCCGCCATGGCCAACTTCGCCTACGGCATAGCGTTCCAGAGCGACCTGCCACTACGCCTTCCCGTTGTGGATCGCCGGCCGGAGCTCGTCGTCGAACAGCTTCCGCAGCCGGTCGACCGGAGCGAGGCCCGCTGGTTCGACCTCGGACTGGAGAGCTGGTGCAAAGCCGCCCGCCTCGGCGACGGCTACTACCTGTTGTTCGACGGCGAAGCGGAGTTCCTCATCTCGTTCGACGGCTCGTCGATCCGGTGGTCCTGTTTCACCGAGCCATCCCCGACGTTGACCCACTTGCTGCTCGATCACGTCTTCCCCCGCGCCCTTACCCGTAGAGGGAAGGCGATTCTCCACGGAGCCTGCCTCGTGTCGCCGTCGGGACACTGCTACGGGATCGTCGGCGACTCCGGTCGGGGAAAGTCGACGCTGGCCGCTGCGCTGACCGCTCGAGGACACCGGTTCCTGGCCGACGATTGTGTGGTCGTCGACCCGTCGGCCAGCCCGCCATCGGCAGTCGCCGCCTACCCCGAGCTCCGGCTCGGTGACGACAGCGTGCGGCTCGCGGCCCACTGCGACCTCGTCGAGGTCGGCGATGTCACGCGCGGTGGACCGAAGAAGCGACTGGCTCTGCCAGGGCACGACACTGAGCTCGATCTCGCCCACCCGCTCGGTGCTGTCTTCGTCCTCGGGCGGGCTGGCTCCGATGAGCCCGGCCTTCGGGTTGCCTACGGACCGGCACGAGCGACGATCGAGCTCCTCAGCCACTCGTTCCACCTCAGCAAGGCGGACGAGCGGGCCGGAGCGGTCGACCGGTTCGCCACGATCGCCGAGTCCTGCGACGTCAGGGCGCTCGTGTATGACCACAGCCCCGATGGGCTGCGCCGGGCCATCACCGACATCGAGGATGTCACCAGCGGTCCTTCGGGAACGTCGTGAGCGGGTTCGCAGTCGTCGTCGCTCGCGGCCTGACCGCAGTCCCGGATCAGGTCGTCGAGCCGATCGCAGAAGCGGTTCGTCACCGTGGCCCGGACGGGATCCACGTCGAAACCAGCGAGAACGTCGCGATGATCCATGCTCGCCTCATCGCCACCCCAGAGGCGCAAGGGGAGCGCCAACCCTTCCAAGCCGGCAACGGCACCTGGATCGTCGGCGACCTCCGGATCGACAATCGGGCCGAGCTGCTCACCGCGCTCGACCTCGTCGACCGACCGGACACTCCCGACATCGAGATCGTCGCCTTGGCTCACCAGCGGTGGAGTGATCGTCTGGTCGACCATATGATCGGCGACTTCGCAATCGTCATCGTCGAGCCCGGCGGCCGGCTTCGTTGTCTCCGCGACCACCTCGGCGTCAAGCCGCTCTACTACTGGTGTTCTGCCGACTGGGTCGTCATCGCGTCGGGCATGCGGGAGATCTCCGCCCATCCTGCGGCTCCACGCCAGCTCGATGTGCGGATGATGGGGGAGTACCTGAGCGGCTGGGTCGAGGACGCCGAGGCGACTGCGCTGGACGGCGCACGGCGGCTCCCCGCTGCCCATGTGATGACGATCGATGACCGGGTCGAACAGTGTCGCTACTGGGCGCCACCTCTCGACGACCGGATCGAGCTCGCCGATGTGACGGAGTACACGGCGGAGTTCCGACGCCGCTTCACCGAGTCGGTCCGAAGCCGGCTCCGGGCCCCCGGACCCGTCGGCTGCGAGCTGACTGGAGGGCTCGACTCAACGTCGGTGGCGGCGATGGCGACCCGCCTCATCGGTCAGGGCGAAGCGTGCTCGACGGGCCTCCTGACCTTCTCCTGTCTGTTTCCCGGTAGTCCGCGGGCCGATGAGCAGACGTTCATCGACTGCGCCGTCGACGAGCTCGACCTGGACTGGCAACCGGTCGTGAGCGACCCGAATCGGGGCCCCTGGGTCAATGCCGACGTCGCTCATTGGTGCGACATCCCACTTCCGCCGGACGGTCCCGACCACGTCGCTCTCGCCCGGGCGGCTGCCGCCAACGGGTGCCGGGTCGTGCTCACCGGACAAGGCGGCGACAACTGGTTCGATGCGTCGCCCGTGGCGCTCGCTGCGCTGCTGGACGAGCGCCGTCTCGGCGCAGCCTGGCAGGTTGCGAGGCGCTGGTCCGGAGGGCCGATCGTCTCGGCAGCGACGACACTGGCTCGCTATGGGCTGCTCGACCGCAAGCCGGGATGGCTCCATCGGCCGCGAACCCGGCGGGCTGCTTGGGTGACCGGCCAGGCCCGCGTTGCGGCCGAGCTCGATCGCCGTCGCCGACCAGCGGTCCGAGATCGCGCCTATCGAACGGTCATGGGGCAGTGGCGACACGAGGTCCTTGCCGACGGCTATGAGGCCATGACCAAAGAAGTGCTCGATCGCATCGCTGCCGCCGGCGGTGTCGAGGCCCGACATCCCTACCTCGATCGACGCCTCGTTGAGCTCGCGGCCAGGGCCCCAGCCGGTGTGCACGTCACCGCTACGGCGGATCGGGCGCTGCAGCGCTCCGGGCTGCGGGGCTTGGTCCCGGATCGAATCGTCGAGCGCACGACCAAGGCGGCGTTCAATGAGGTCTGGCACACCGAGATCGTCCGCCAGCTCCGGCCCTCGTGCGATTCGATCCGGCCCGTCGACGCCGGGTGGCTCGACCCTTCGGCGGTCGCCGAGCTCCTCCAGGTCACCTCTGATCGCATACGGGCGGGCGCTTCAGGTGGAGCCGTGCTGCCGTTGTGGGGCATCGTCCAGGTCGACGCACTCATGCGTCGTTTCGCCCCAGGAGCGCGCTAGATCACCCCGTTTTCCCTGTGAGATGGATAGCCTAGCGCCCGCCAGTACCACCCTGCCGGACCCTGGTTAGGCTACGGCGGGTGCATTCAGCCGAGGCGGGGGGGTAAACGATGCGGTGGGTCGTGGCGTCGCCCTACTTCGAGGCGCCGACCGATCAATGGATCGTCGACGCTGTCGATCCTGGCCGACACACCTTCACCCTCATCCCCCGGGTCGGTGAGGATCGGAACTGGCACCAGTCGTCGGCGAAGGCCAGCCCGAAGGAATGGGTCGACCGGATGCGTCAGGCCCGGGCCGCCTTCGCCCACCGCGACGCCGGCGTCGTGTCGGTCTTCCCCCAGCTCGCGGCGGCTTGCGGTCTTCTCAAGCTCGTCGGCCGGGATCGGCGGCCACTGGTGTCGTGGATGTTCAACACCGAGGGGCTTCACACCCCGGTCAAGCAACGAGTCGCTCGGATCGTGCTCGAACAGGTCGACCGATTCGTCGTCCACACCACGATCGAGATCGGCGGCTACTCCGCCTTGCTCGGATTGCCGGAGAAGCGGTTCGAGTTCGTCCCGTTCCAATACGGTGGTGTCGTCGAGACGGCGCGTCCCGACACCCACGACGAGCCGTACGTGTTCGCCACCGGGTCGGGCTACCGCGACTACGAGACGTTCTTCGAGGCGATGTCGAAGCTCGGGCTCCGCACCCTGGTGCTGGCGTCCGACCGAGCCCTCGACGGGCTGACCGTTCCGAGCAACGTGACCATCCTCGACCAGCTCACGCGCCCGGAGATCCGCCGCCTCGTCCGCCACGCTCGGGTCAACGTGATCCCGCTGAACGACCAAGCGCTTACCGCCGGCCTGGTCACGATCGTCGAGACCTTCCGCCATGGGCGAGCGGTCGTGATCACGAACCGGCCAGGACTCGAGGACTATGTCTTCGAAGGCAAGAACGCGCTTTGTAGCGAGCTGTACGACGCCAAGTCGATGGTCGAGGCGATCGATGCGATGTGGTCCGACGATGAGCTTCGGGCCGAGCTCGATGCCAACGCCGAGCGCTTCGGCGAGGAGAACTGTACCGACGCCGCCGTCGGGACAGAGCTGATCCGCATTCTCGACGACGTCAGCTGACACGCTCCCCTCGGCCCGCTCCTGGCTAGTGTCCTGTCAGCCTGATCATGTCACTAATTCGCCGACTCTCGACGCCCCTCGCGGCGTCCTCGTCGTTGCCTCACGCTCACGGGTGAGGCCGCCTCCTGCGTCCTTGCGAGGGACACCGATAGCTCGGCGAATTCATCAACGGATCAAGCTGACAGGACACTAGGCGGCGCTCCACTTCGACATCTGGCCGATGCGGCCAGCTTTGAGTGATTCGGGTCGCCGCAGCAGGAGCAGCTTCATCATCGCCAGCACCGCGATCCAGCCGCCGAGGTACACGTCCTCGGAGATCGACATGAACATCTGGGCGAAGAGCACGCTCACCACCCAAACCGATAGGTCGGGTTGGGTCCGCAGCGCCCGCCACGCCCGCCCGAAAGTCGTCAGCCACACCACGGCGAAGATGGCCAGGCCGACCAGTCCGATCTGGAGCGCCAAGTCGAGAGCACCGTTGTGGGCGTGCGAGTTCCGGAACCCTACCTGCCGCCAGATCTCAGCCGTTTCCGGCGAGATGCCCTCGACCCAGAACAGTGCGCCGAGTCCGTGGCCGAACAACGGCCTGCGTTGGATCGCTTCGATCGAGGCCTGCCAGATGAACGTCCGCCCGGAGAACGTGAGCTCCTTGCCGTAGGCGCCGGTGATCGTGGCGAGCGACATGATCGAGCCTGCGACGAGCACCAGGAACCCGAGAGCCGACACCGAGAAGAACACGGTGCTCGTTCGCAGATCATCCTGACCCTGGTAGATCCGCAGCCACACCCAGGCCACGACGATCAGGACCGCGGCCGAGATGCCCGTCGCCGACGTCGAGCCGATCAGCAACACACCGAGCACACCGAGCGTTCCCCACTTGAACAGACCCGATCGGTCGAAGGTCAACACGGTCGCAACCCCGAACACGAGGAAGGGCGACATCTTGTTCTTGTGGATGAAGAACCCGTGCCACCCCGGGTAGTTGTCGACGAAGTCGCCGGTGCTGAGGTGGGTTCGGGTCTCCGGGTAGGCGACGAGGGCCAAGATCGTGATCACGACCGTCAACCGGACCGCCCAGACGAGCGCGTCGCCCAGATCGCGGAGTGGGAGCAGGCCGGCGGCGAGGATCACACCGAGGATCGCCGGGACGATCCCCCGGAGCACGACCGACGTGGCGAACGGGTCGATCGTCCACGCCACCGACGCCGTGACGATGGTGATCACCGCCAGCAGCGACAGCGACACCGGGAACTGCATGACCACGCTCTTCGGAGCGAGGAAGACCGCGCCGAGCGCCGGGGCCAGCGCCAGGACCCCGGTCGAGGTCGGTAGGAAGAACGACGTCAGCGCCCCGAACGACCAGATCAGCCCGAGCACGACCGAGGCCTGGCACGCCAACGTGCCGACCGGGCCCATCCGGTGACCCTGAGGGTCGAACGAGGCGATCGGCGATCGCTCGGCGACGGGCAACATCGACGTCGAGCCTACCGGCTCACGGTCGACCCGATCCGGGCCGGTCCGTGTGAGCCGACCCGTTCCGTCCGGGGCCGGCGGACTCGTTCCCGACGAGGCCGTTGAGCAGGTGGTCGAGCCGATCGAGGAACGCTGATGTCGAGTGATGGGCGAGCAGGTGCTCTCTGGCCCGCACCGCCCGGGCCCGGGAACCGTCGCGGTCGGTCACGAGGTTCTTGATCGCCTGACGCAGTTCGTCGACCGAGCCCGCAGGCACACCGACGACGAGATCGTCGGCGACCAGTCGCTCGATGATGTTCGGCGACTCGGTGATGATCACAGGGCACTCGGAGGCGATCGCCTCGAACAGCGCGGTCAGCCCTGCCGAGTAACGGTTCTCGATCAACGGCACCACCATCACGTCGGCCCGCTGGTAGAGCGTCCGCAGCTCGTCGAACTCGTAGTGCCGGAACTCCAGATTGGCCGGCACCGGGTCGGGCATCGTGTACCGGGTCTTGGCGGAGAAGTTCGGGGAGACGAAGCACACCCGGCCGTCGACGTCCATCTCGGCGATCGCCTCGGCCAACGTTGCGTAGTCGCGCTGCTCGGTCCCCGAGCCGGCGACGACCGCCCGGCTCCGGGCTGTGGCGTCGTGGGCCGGCTCGGGACGGAAGAACTCGCAGTCGGTCGTGTACCCCAGTGTGGCGACACCCGACGCGACCCGGCCGAACGACCGTCGGACCGTTTCCTCCTGCTCGTCGAGCGTCACGAGGATCAGGAGGCGCTCTAGGAGCAACGCCAGGATCCAACCCAGCGCCTTGGCTCGGGGCCGGGTCGGGTCGATGAAGCTGATCGCGAACGCCACGTTTCGCCGGCGGACGGCACACAGCAGGGCGAGCGGGATCCCGGCGTCGCAGCCAGTGGTGAACACCCCATCGCCGTCGTCGAGCCGGCGGAAGGTCCGGCGGGCGAGCGCCCAGTGGTGGGGCTGGCCGTAGATCACGGCGAGCACCCGGTCGAGCCGCCCGACCGAGCTGGGATCGGGGGCGGCCAGCTCGGCGTCGAGCTCGTCGGCCACCACCGTCAGCAGATGGCGGGGCATGCGATCTGCCGCGCTCTCGCGGCGAAAGCGCTCGAAGTCCACCGGACTAGTCGCCAACACATGCCACATGCTGTGCTCGGGCCCTCCATCCACACACAGGCAGGCCCCGCCGCCGCCTTGGCGGCTCATGCTAGCCGCCGCATGCGCTGGACCGTGCCGTCGGCCATCTTCGATCCGTAGACTGCCGCGTGCCCACCGTCGACCCGAGCGAGACCACGGTCTGCGTGTACATCTGCACCTACCGGCGCAACGACTCGCTCGTGCGCCTGCTCGACTCGCTCGAAGTCGCAGCTGGTCACGCCGCAGGCCTGGGCCGACTCGGGGTGGTGGTCGTCGACGACAACGCCGACCGCTCGGCCGAGCCGGTCGTCACGGAGTCGACCCATGTCTTCTCCCTCGGGCTCCATTACCGCTGGACGGGTGCCGGCAACATCGCCACCGCCCGCAACGCCGGGGTGGCCGCAGCGATGGAGCTGGCCGACTGGGTGGCCATGGTCGACGACGACCAGATCGTCGTCCCCGAGTGGCTCACCGAGCTGCTCCGGGTGCAGGCCGAGCACCAGGCCGACGCCGTCACCGCCCCCGTCTACGCCCGGTTCGCCGACGACGCTCCGGCCTGGCTCCTCAGCCAGCCCTTCGCCGACCTGTGGTGCACGCCAGCCAGGCCTGACGGATCGCCGGTCACCGATCTCCAGACCGCGAACTCGTTGATCAGCACCCGGTTCCTGCGCGACCATCCCGCTGTTCGGTTCTCGCCCGATCTCGGGAGCGCGGGCGGGGAGGACATGGTCTTCTACCGAGCCGCCCTCGACGCCGGACTGAAGGCCCACTACAGCCATCACGCCGTCAGCTGGGAGCTCGAACCGGCGGAGCGGGCCACCTACCGCTATCAGCTTCGCCGCAACCTCTGGCACGGCAATACCGAGGCGATCACGTGCCTCCGGGCAGGACGCGACGGACGGCTCCGACTCGTGGCCCGAGCGGCCAAGCGGGGCGTGGTGGCGCTGTCGCACCCCGCTCGCCAGCTGCTCAAACGTCGGCCGCCCCAGTTCCGCTACGCCGCCGCCTACTCGCTGCAGCCGGTGGGGCTGGTGCTCGGCGCCTCGGGGGTCGTGCTGCGCCACGGGTGAGCATACGGCCGGGAACGGGAGCCAGCCGATGATGACGGCGGGATGAAATCCTCAACGATCCTTCGTCGGGCTGGGGCGGGCAGTACCGCACAGAGTACGGTGGGCCGCGGCGCGACCGATCGGGGCGGGGTTACCGATTGCCACCAAGCCGATCGCTGGTTTGAATAGAACCTGGCCGACCACGTCCGTACCAACCGAAGGCCGATCGCCGTCCCGTTCGGCGCACCAGGCCCGCCCTTCGGCCCGTTCACAAGGTCTCCGACATGCTCATAGCTCTCATCGTTGTAGCCGTTCTGGCCGTCGGATTGGTGATCATGCTGCTCCTGACCCGCAGCTCGGCCGCAGAGTTCCGCGCGCTGGCCGAGCGCCGGGAGTCGGCCCTCCTCGCCGAGCGCGACTCCCTCAAGGAGACCAGGACCCAGCTCGGCCGGGAGCTGAGCGCGGCGAGGAACGAGGTCGAGCAGCGCACACGCGAACTGGCGAGGCAAACCGCCGAGGTGCGGCGTCTTGACGGCGAGATCGTCAAGGCGAGGACCGTGGCGGGCGAGCAAACCGCTCGCATCGAGAGCCAGTCGAGCGAGATCTCCGCCCTGGTGGCCGACAACAACGCACTTCAGCAGCGGGCGGAGGCAGCCGAGGCCGCCCAGAAGGAAGCGGAGGAGGCCACCGCTGCGGCCGAGGCCCGAAATGCCCGGGTGGTGATCGGAGACGTCGCGACCGTCGACGGCGCCCACCCCGAGACGCTCTGGAACCTCGAGGTCACCAGGAGCGAGCGCACCTGGCGCAACAGCGTCGCTGTCGACCCCTCGGCTCCCACCGGGCCGTTCGAAGCGACCGACGACCCGGTCCGCCTGGCGGTCGAGATCGAGGCGGCAGCCCTGCGGGAGAACGTCGGGGCCTTCATCACGATCGATTGGCAGGCGGCACCGGTCGACGATCCGGCCCGTCGGCATCTCATCGTGCGGGTGGCCCAGGAGATGCTGGAGGCGGCGGCCCGTAATCCCGAGCCGCTCCGGCTCGTCGCCACCGGCGACGACGACGTACGGCTCGAACTGCAGCCTATCGAGGCCGATGACACCGTCGTCACCGTTCCGGCTCCCCGGTTCGCCACCGATCTGGTCGACGTTCGCACCGAAACCGGCCTGAGCGTCACGGTCAAGGCCGACTGATCGGGCCGACGACCGGACCGCCCGAGGCCGGCCCGGTCATCGCACCTCATCGGACCGGATCCGCTGGGTGGGTGGGCTGACCCGGCCGGCCCCAGCGAACCGACCGGGCCCGCCCCCGCCTCAGCCGGGGCTCTGCTGCTCCTTCAGGACGTCCTGCCGATAGCTCTCGGCGATGCTGTGGGCGTAGTAGAAGAAGATGCCCATCAGCTCGCTGGTCGCCATCTGCTGCTCCGCCGCCGCTTCCAGCGCCATCTCGAGATGGTCGTGGACGGTCGGTCGTGGCCCCTCGACGACGTCGTCGACGGCCCCGTCGCTTTCGTTGTCGGTGTGTACCTGGGATGCCGGCATCACTCACTCCTTTCGAATCGGGCCGGTGACCGGCAGCTCAGTTGAACGGCAGGATCGGGAACGGGTTGGCCTCGGCGTAATCACCGAGCGTGGGGATCGTCCAGTTGAT
>JAOTYQ010000448.1 GCA_029861725.1 Acidimicrobiia bacterium
GCACCACTAGTAGTCCATTCGAAGGAGTCCCACCGTATGGCTCAGGCTTGTCTTGTTGCCGAGCTAGCGTGGCGCAGCCCGCAACGACAGCCAACCCCGACCTATCGGTGAAGCGCTCGATGTCGAGCCCGGCGAACCGACGAGCCCGCCAGCCGATCAGTTGTCGACCGCCTGCCCCGGGTCGTTCCCACTGCCCTCGTGTACCAGTCACCACTGGCCGGTTCCCATCGGCGATGGGTCGGCTATTGGAGGATCCGGTTTACCTCGGCGATCGTTCCAGCGAACAGCACCAACTGCAGCAGCGCCGTGACGCCGGCTGCGCTGGAGGACCACAGGAGAAAGCGGGGCCACCGGCGGGGCGCCGCCAGGGCCGAGCAGTAGCACCAGGCCAGGGCCAGCAGGGGGAACAAGAACCACCCGGCCAGGTAGAAGAGGCTGCCGGTACCACCGATGGCGTCGCACAGAGCCTGAATCTCCGGAATGCCGTGGTCGATCCGCCCGTTCTCGTCGAGCGGCAATGGTCCGTTGGCGGCTGCGTAGTCGGCGAGGTTGCTACGAGCCGACACCACGTCCGCAGTCGCTCGGGCCCAAACCACGGCCAGCACCACCAACCCGGCGCAGCCGGCGACCTTGCTGACCCGCCCGGGTTCGGCGAGCTCGACCGATCGGTCGCTCGGATCACTACCTGGCGCTCCCTGAGCGGAGCGCCGCGGGCGCTCCGAGGTGAGCGAGGTCGATTGGTCAGCCGCCACGAGGGGCAACGCTAGCCGTGCCGGCAATCGGGCTCGCGCACCCCACCGGAACGCCTACCTGCCGGATGTAGCCCGTTCGCTGCGACGGCGCCCGCTCCCGATCGGGAATGACGTACGCCAGGCTCGGTTTGACTCAGATGTGGCTGTCGACAAGCTCGTCTCTCGGGGTATGGGGCGTGGTTGGCGTGTTGCCTGAGTCGAGGCCGGCAAGCGCCGCTCACCGAGAGCGACGTCGAGCAACTCGCGGCCGAGGTAGGGGAGCGGCGAATCGCTGGTGGCCTGCTCGTGTTCCGCGAGGGCGACGACGCCGCCATGGTGCACGTGGTGCGCTCGGGCGAGATCGAGCTGTCGCGAGGACACGGCGATCGGCGGGTCACCTTGCAGCTCCTCCGACCGGGTGATGTGTTCGGCGACGTGCCGGCGTTCCTCGGCGACGTGCCGGCGTTCCTCGGCGACGTCGAGCCGTTCGACGCCCGCGCTGTCGAGGACTCGACGGTCCTCTCGATCGACGTCAAGACGCTGTTCGAGCTCCTGCAAACGCGACCGGCCGTCGCCCGTCGCTGGTTCATCTCGCTAGCCGAGCGCATGCAGGGCCTCCAGAACCGGCTGTTCGACGTGCTGGCCGGGCCGCTCGAATCGCAGTTAGCGTCGGTCTTGCTCCGCGAGGCCGACGGCAACGGCACGATACGCATCACGCAAGCCCATCTCGCCGAGATGCTCGGCGCTCAGCGGTCAAGCGTGCAGCGGGTGCTCAAGCAGCTCGAGACGGGCGGCCTGATCACCCTTCACTATCGCCGGATCGTCGTTGCCGACGCCGACGCGCTCGCCCTGCTCGCGAGGAACGACACCCGGCCAATCGCCTGAGCCGTGAGCTACGAGCGGTGGGCGTCGAGGAAGTCGATCACGGCGCGGTTGAGCGCCTCGGGCTGGTCGAGCGACGGGCAATGGGCTGTGTCGTCGATCGTGATGAGCCGGCCGTTGGGAAGCGCCGCGCTGAGGTCGGCGCACAGTTGGCCGATACCGGGGAGGTCGTGCTCGCCGGCGATGACCAGCGTGGGCATGGTGAGCCGATCGAGAGCCGGCCACACCGGAGGCCGCTCGGCCTCGTCGCCGATCGGCGCCGCTTCGAGGGCGACGCGGTTCATCTCCGCCAGCAGGCCACGGGCCGGTTCACCCACTCGGCCCTCCGGCTGCTCAACCCCGTCGAGCCAGTACCGGACCTCGAGCCGATTCACGAGGGCCAGGTCGCCGGCGGCTTCGGCCTGCGCGATGCGGCGATCCTGCTCGGCCTCGGCGTCGGTCTCCGGCCACTCGTCGTCGGGGTAGCCCGACGGCGAAGGCGCGATCAGCACCAGCCCGACCACGTGGTCTGGGTGGGCGAGGGCGAGATCCAGTGCCAAGCCGCCTCCTCGGCTGTTGCCGACGACGACCGCCGGTCTCGCCCCGGTTGCTGCCGTCACCGCAACGAGGTCAGCCAGCGGATCGTGCGGTTCGGCAACGTACCGGGTCGCCCCGAAGCCCCGACGGTCGTGGGTCACGACCCGGTACCCGGCGGCGGCCCACACCGGGGCGCACCAGTCCCAGATCCGGCTGTCACCGATGCCGGGGTGGAGCGCGACCACCGCCGGGCCGTCGTCGCCCCAGGCTCGGACCGCCAGTTCGCCGCTGCCACTCGCAACGGTCGAGCTCACCGAACTCACCGTGGTGCTCGGCTGCGCCTGCGGCGGCCCGGCCCGGTCCGGACTACCCAACCGGATCACATGCTCCACGGTGCTCCCACCGAACAGGTGGAAGCGGAGACGATAGGTGCCGGCCGTTGACGGATCGGTCGCCAGGACCGCGGTCAGGCGTCCGGTCGGTAGCCCGGTGACGAAGGCCGCCACCTCCACGGATGGGCCGACGGAGGCCAGCGACCACGCCGTCGCTCCCCGAGGTGGTCTGACCCTGACCGTGCCGACGCGGCGCCCGTCGGCATCGAGAAAGGGGCCGGACCCGGTCGGACCCAGCCGGGAAGTCGACGCCGACCATCGCATCGGTAGCGCGGTCCCACAGGTAGAACGCCATGGTCAGCTAGTCATCGCCCGGCGCGACGTTCTGGAACAGCGTGTTGGGGAACGGCGGCGGTGGGGCCCCGTTGGCTTGGCCGTTCGGGGTGATGGGCAACCGCGTCAGGTGTCTCATGTCGGGTCCCCTCCGTCGGACGCCGCATCCGACCTGAACGAACGCTAGCTCGGTTGCGGTGTTGGTGCTGGTCCAGGCAGGTGATCGGGCCACTGACATGCCGCCGGGAGTACCGTCACCGGCGTCGCCGGATCGGCGGCCCGAGGTCTGTCGTGGTCCATCGTCGGACAGAATGGCTCCCGCAGGCGCAGAGAGGGCGTGGGATGGACGACATCGAGCTCGAAGGGCTGGAGGGACTGACCGAGATCGGACGAGGCGGGTTCGGTGTCGTCTACCGGGCGGTCGAGACCGACCTGAATCGCACCGTCGCGGTCAAGCTGCTCAACACGGCGTCGGCCGACGTACTGCAGCGCCGCCTCGACCGGGAGCGGCGAGCGATGGGCGTGTTGTCGGGCCATCCCAACATCGTCACCATCCACCGCACCGGCATGGCCGGCGGGTCACCGTTCTTGGTGATGGAGTTCCTCGGAGGGGGCTCGCTTGCCGACCGCCTCGCGACCGGCGGCCCCCTCCACTGGCGGCAGGCAGTCGAGATCGGCGTCGCCATGGCCGATGCCGTCGAGGCCGCCCACCGGGCGGGAGTGCTCCACCGTGACATCAAGCCGGGCAACATCCTGCTCTCGTCGGCCGGGGTGCCGAAGCTCGGCGACTTCGGTATCGCCAACGTCGAGTCGGTGTCGCAGACCAGCGGGGTCTGAAGGCCACGGTGGCCCACGCTCCACCGGAGGTGCTATCGGGTCACGAACCCGACGCTCGCTCCGACGTGTATTCGCTCGCCTCGACCATCTACGAGCTGATCGCCGGCAGGCCGGCGTTCGTTCAGCCGACCGACACCTCTCCCGTGCCGGTGCTGATGCGGATCACCTCCGAGCCGGTGCCCGACCTCGATTCAGGTCTAGCCCCAGCTGCGGTCTCGCACTGCCTGCAGCAGGCGATGGCCAAGGACCGCGATCACCGCCCAGCCACGGCCGCCGCCTTCGGTGCCCTGCTCCAGGCGGCGGCCGCCGGAGCGGGCAACTGGCCGAACAACGCCGCAACTCAGGTCGCCCCGCTCTACGTGGCCCCGCCGACGACCCCGCCCTCGACGAGCCCACCCCGGACGGGTGGATCCCCGACGGTGCCGCCTGCGACGCCGACCCAGGTCCGACCGGGAGGTGCCCCGCCGCCGGCCGCCACCGGAGGGCCTTCAGGAGTCAGCTATCCGGGTTACCCGAGCCCCGGAGGCCACGCCGCTGGCCCGCCCCCGAGCACTCACCCTGCACCGCAGGGTTTCGTCTCCGGGCCCCGAAGCGGTCCCGACCAGGCATCGTACGAGCAACACCGCGGCCAGCCGGCGACGTGGGGCTCGGCCGGTCGGGGCCCGATCTGGCTGGCCCTCGGCGGGGTTGCCGCCGCCATGATCCTCATCGTTGGCGCCATCGTCCTGCTCGCCGGCAACGACGACCCACAGGTGGCCGAGGGCGACCCGATCGAAGCCGGGGCCAACGACGACCCCACCGGGACCGCCACCGATGCCGAGTCGGCGCAAGCCGCCGACCCCGACACCCTCGCCGGCGGCACCGACCAGACCGAGCCCCCGACGGTCGAAACCACGCCGGCGACCGTCGCGGCCACGACCCCACCGGCTGCGGCGATCGACACGATCTCGACGGCCGGCCGCATCGACGCGCTCGAACGGCTGGTCGCCGGCAATCTCGTCGACGATCCGGGCTATGCCTCGCTGCCCGACTACGGGGGTTATGAGACCTATACCGACGGAGCCGGCGTGATCGTCGTGTCGATTCCCACCGATTGGGACGATCGGCTCGACGTCACCAGCCAGGGCACCCCGGGCATCCAGGTGGGGACGAGCATCGCCGGCGCGTTCGCCGGCCAGGCGGAGTCGGGCGTCAGCGTGTTCCTCTATCCCCCGGGCTCGCTGCCCTACACCGACGTCGACCCCCTGCTCGAGCTGCTCATCGAAGTCAACGAGCTGAATTGCATCGAACGCCCCTCGGTCGAGTTCGATCATCGCCTGTTCTCGGGCCGCTACCAGGTGCTGAGCGATTGCGTGGACACCGACCCCGAACTTCTCGGGTTACAGATGATCGGCCAGCTCAAGGAGAACAGCGACTACTTCCTGCAGATCACGGTCGTCGCGTCCTCGGCCAACGACGTGGCCGCCGCCGATGCGGTCTTCGAGACCCTGGAGGAGGTCCTCCTCACCCGCGTTGGGTGATGCCATCACCGCCGGCGAACGTTCGAGGGTCCCTGCT
>JAOTYQ010000449.1 GCA_029861725.1 Acidimicrobiia bacterium
TTCAGTCCGGCCACGGCACGGCCCAGCGTGAGTGCCGTGTCCTCGTCGTAGCCCAGCCTTCGCGCCACGACCGCAGCCCAGAGGGTCAGGACCGGAGCCCGGTTGATCGTGATCTGCACGCACTGCTCCTTCCCGGAGGGCTAGCCGACGCTCGGCCTCGACGCGAGCGCTCTCTGCTCGTGGACGGGCTGCCACCTGCTCAGCGTGACACGTCCTGCGGAGTCGGCCCAGGGACGAACGGCCCGCCTGGAGGATGCTCACCTCCCGGCGGGTCGAGTAGCCATCGGACGGCTATCGGCCCGAAGCCTCGCAGCCCCGTCCTGGGACGCGTCGGCGGCGCCGCCCAGGAGCAATGCTCGTCCGAGCGGCAACACCGGCCTGGCGGCCAGCCCCGTCGAGGGCTGCGACGTGAGCCCTCTCATGTTGATTCTGGGCCGCGCTCCACATCCCGGTTCCCCAGGCTCGGGCTCGGCCCGACTCGATCAGCCCTGCTACCTGCTCGACCACGGTGGTCACGACGAGCCGAGCGGGCGGCGGGGCAAGGGGTCCATTGGAACGGCACCTCCGGGTCCGTGGATCGAGGGCGACTGCGGCCACCGGCAGCTGGTGGCAGTATCTTGCCATGAGCCTGGTTACCTACCGTCTCGACCGCCAAAGGGCCGAGCGGCTGCTGTTCCTGATTCACGGGTGGAGCGCCGAGCAGCATCACCTCGCCGCCTACGTGCCCCTGATCGATCCCGACGAGCGGTTCACCGCCATCTGTCCTCGGGGGATCCACGACCTACGAGACGGCGATGGCGCCTCCTGGTACGAACGGACCGAGGCCGGGCCCGATCCGGCTTCGGTCCTCCAGGCTCGTGACGCCCTGGTCGAGCTCATCGCCGCCGAGGCGGGCCAGGCCGGGATTCCGTTGGAGCGGTGCGCTATCGGTGGGTTCTCCCAGGGCGGCTTCCTGGCTCAGGCGGTAGTAGGCGCTCCCGCCGCACCCCGCTACGCCGGCCTGTGGGCGATGTGCTGCGGTGTGGCCGAGGTCGATGGGGTCGAGATCGACCTCTCTCCCGGAGCGGGTCGACCGGCGCTCGTCCAGTACGGCAGGCGTGACGCCATCATCCCGCCCGAGCGCACGATGGCTGTCGCCACCGGCCTCGAAGCGGCGGGATGGAACTGCCGGGTCGAGGGCTACGACATGGCCCACAGCCAGACGATCGAGATGATGGTCGACGCCCGCCAGTGGTTGGCCACGGTGGCCAGCTGATCGAACTACGCCCGGCCGAATGCACGCGGCGCGATCGGAATCTCCCAACGATCGCTCTGAACGACGTGGGGCAGAGAAGCGACCCTGGGGCTCGCATGTCAGCGTCGGACGAGGGAGTCGGAGTAGCGGGCCAGGATCGGTCCCGCGATCGCCAGGAACAGCACATAGGCCGCTACGAATGCCCCAAGGTCGGCCTCTCGTTGGACGCCGAGCGCACCGATGACGATCGAGAACTCGCCCCTGGCGACCAATGCCGTGCCGGTGCGCAGGCGGCCCCGGGGACCGATCCCCTTTTGCCCGGCGGCAACCCATCCGGTGACGATCTTGGTCCCGGCGGTGGTTGCGGCGAGGAGACCGGCGGTTAGCGCAACACCGGGGATGAGCCCGGGATCCACCTCCAGGCCGAAGAACACGAAGAACACCGCGGCAAACAGATTGCGAAGGGGGAGGAGCACGCCTCGGGCCTCCGAAGCAGCCTCGCCCGACAGTACGATGCCGACGAGGAAGGCTCCGACTGCGGCCGAGAGCTGGATCCGTTCAGCCAAGCCAGCGACCACGAGCGTGATTCCCAGCAGCGTCAGCAGCAGTGTCTCGCTCGATTGACTGAAAGCCAGCCGACTCAGAGACTCGCCATAGTGCTGGGCGATGTAGAGGATGGCGACCACCGCGATGAGCGCGCCGATCACGGTGAGCACGGTCGCCATCGCCGGCCCCCCGAACAGCACACCGGCCACGACCGGCAGGTAGATCGCCATCGCCAGGTCCTCGATCACGAGGATTGTCAGGACCACCGGCGTCTCCCGGTTGCCGACCCGCTCGAGGTCGGCCAGCAGCTTGGCGACGACACCCGACGAGGAGATGTAGGTCGCCCCGCCCAGCAGGACGGCCGACAGCAGGTCCCATCCGAGAACGAGGCCGGTGAGCAACCCAGGCGGGAAGTTGAGGACGAGGTCGAGGAGCCCGGACGGTGCCGAGCGCTGGAGGTTCGTGCGTAGCTCGACGGACGAGTACTCGAGGCCCAACATCAGCAGCATCAGGATGATCCCGATCTCGGCGCCAGCCTCGATGAAGCCAGTCGCCGCCCCCAGGTCGGCCAGGCCGCCCTCCCCGAAGGCCAGGCCGGCCAGTAGGTACAGAGGGATCGCCGGGATTCCGACCCGTCGAGCCAGCCGCGACGCGATCGCCAACGCGAAGACGATCGCACCCAGCTCGAGCAGCAGCGCCGATGGCTCGGTGTCCACCGGCGACCTCGATCAGCTCGCTGAGGCGGAAGGGGCCAAGATGGCCCTGACGGCCTCGACGCTCTCCGTACTCCCAACGACGACGGCAGTCGCACCCGGGGTCAGACGGTCGTCGCCTCCCGGGGCCGGCACGACATCCTCGCCGTGCACCAGGGCGACAACGCTGGCACCGGTGTCGGCCCGGATCTCGGCCTCGGCCAGCGCAATGCCGGCGACCGGTGCATCGTCATCGATGCGGATCCACTCGATGACCAAGCCCTCGATGTGGTGTGTGAGATCGCTCAGCCGCTCGACGATCCTGCTGCCGCCGAGAAGGTCGCCGAGGGCGCGGCCCTCCTCCTCGGTGAGCTCGACCGATGCTTCAGCGGCGTCGGGGTCGGCTCGATCGTAGACGACGAGGTCGCGGCGACCCGTGTGATGAATCACGACTCCGACGGCCCGATCACTGCGCGTCGTCATCGTGTAGCGAACACCGAGGCCGGGGATCGGGGTCTCGACGAACTCCGTCACGAGCGCACCTCCCGACTCATGACCCAACTACCGCAGTGCAACAACTCCTCGTCCACCGTTCCAGTCTGGCACTCCGAAGCCAATCGACGATGCTAATAGCTCACGTCAGCTCGACCGAGGATGAAAACGCCCGGCTGCCTGGTCGAGTGCTGGGTTTCGCGCCGCGGCCCCTGGCCCCGCCGGTAGCGGAGAGCTCACGCCTCCTCGTGATCGGTCTCCCTACTGCGGCTTGTGGGCCAGGAAGGCGTAGCCGTAGACCTCGAATGTGCGGGCGTTGGCCTCGCCCCCGGCGTCGGCGAAGGTGTCGACGCCCGGTCCGATCTCGATGTCGACGAATCCGGTCTGACGCATCATCTCGGTCCAGCCTGCACACGGCAGGCCGCCGGCGATTCAGGCCGTCCACAGATCGATGTCACGTACGGCCTCTTCGGGGACCTCAGCACCGTTGGCGATGTCGGCGAACTGCAGCCGCCCGCCCGGGCGAAGAACACGCATCACCTCATCGAACACTGCTTGCTTGTCAGCGCACAGGTTGAACACGCCGTTGGAGATCACAGCATCCGCCCAGCCATCCGACACGGGAAGCTGCTCCGCGAGGCCCTCCCGAAACTCGAGTTGGGACATGCTCAACTCAGCAGCGGTAGAACGGGACTTGTCGAGCATCTCGATGGTCATGTCCACCCCGACCACCTTGCCAGCCGACCCGACCAGTCCTGCGGCTATGAAGCTGTCGAACCCCGCACCGGAGCCGATGTCGACCACCTTCTCACCGGCGGCCAACGCAGCGATCGAAAACGGGTTGGCCACGCCGGCAAACGACTCGACGGCAACGTCAGGGAGGGCGTCGACCATCGTCTGGTCGTACCCAAGTCGGGCGACCAGCGGCCGACCGGTATGGAAGTGGAACTCGCCGTGCGGGTCCACCGCGACCTCCTTGTACTTCTGGCGGACCTCGGCTCGCAACAGCTCGGCATCCACCAGTACCTCATCACTCATGGCAACCCCTTCCACGGTTGTCCAGTCTCTCACGCCCGGCAGGCAGCCGCCGGATTAGGGGAGCACACCGCCTGAGACGACACGGGACTCGGTCGCCCGTCTTGTCCCAGACACCGTTCACCCAGGGTCGAGGTCATCAACCAGGTCGGAGGCATCGGATCCAGCGTCGTCCTGATCGGGTCCGGTGGCAGCGAAGAAGGACGGTTCACCCCGACGAAACAGCAGGATCAGGGCCACCGCGGAGATCAGAACCGCTCCTCCGCTGACCCAGTGATTGACTCGGATCCCAAAGATGAGCGTTGCGGCATCGATACGAACGCCTTCGACGACGAACCGGCCGATTCCGTAGCCCAGGACGTAGAGCGGGAGAAGCATGCCCTTCTTCAGAACACCCCGGCGGTCGATCCAGATCAGGAAACCGGCAAGGCCGAGGTTCCACAAGGCCTCGTAGAGAAACGCCGGGTGGAACGTCGGCTCATCAGTGAAGGCCGCCGGTCGGAACCGCTCATCGATTTCGACCGCCCACGGAACATCGGTGGGACGACCGAAGATCTCCTGGTTGAACCAGTTCCCCACCCGCCCGATCGCCTGAGCCACCGGGATCCCGGGGATCACGGCGTCTATGGCGTTTCCGATATCCAGCCCTTTGCGCTTCGCCGCCCAGTAGCCGACCAGAATTCCCAGACCTAGCCCTCCGGGGATACCGAGGCCGCCCTCCCAGACCTTCAGCCAATCCTCAATCGGTCGCCAATCGGTGATGAGGTGATACGCCCGCGCGCCAACCAAACCGGCAGGCACCGCCCAGGTGGCGACGTAGCTGATGTCAGCCGGGTTCCCGCCACGAGCCGCCCAACGTCGCTGGCCGATCAAGACCGCGGCGACCACACCGAGGCCGATACACAGCCCGTAGTAGTTGAGTTGGAGCGGGCCGATCTCCAGCTGATTGGAGGACGGGCTGGGGATCGAGGCAACGGGCCAAGACATAGACGCGGCCACCTAGCCGGAATTGGGTGGAATCAGAGCGTACAAAGTCGCCAGCGAGATGTCACTGCCCCGGCCTGCGATGACCTGGCCGGCCGAAATCGTATAGCCGCATCAACACCGATCCGTCCGGTGCGCCGCCGGCCGTGATGCCCGCGGGAAGCGCGCCCGGCGACGCCAAAGGCCGTATACCATCGA
>JAOTYQ010000450.1 GCA_029861725.1 Acidimicrobiia bacterium
GTCGAGCTGACCCCGCGGGCTACTGGCGACACCGAGCAGGTGGCGCTCGATGCCATCGTCGACACAGTGACCGAGCGAATCGTGGCCGCCCACTGATCTCCGCCCCCACCGTCGACCGGGCTCCTCCTCCATCGGCGGCCTGCTCGCCGGCGGCCTGGTTTCCAGGCTCGGCGGGCGCCGCCGGTACCATGTTGCGAGGCCGGAGCGCAGGCCGCGACCCCGGTGAGGATGCATGTCAGGTGTTCAGTCAATCGAGCGAGCGTTCGCCCTCCTGCGGGCGCTGGCAGTAGGCCCGGCCGGAGTGACCGAGCTGGCGGAGCGGGCCGACCTCCCGAAGAGCACCGTCGCCCGGCTCCTGGCAGCACTCGAAACCGAGGGAGCGGTCGAGCAGCTGGAGGTCGGTGGCGAGTACCGGCTCGGTTCGGCCCTGGCCGATCTCGCAGGGGCGGCGGCACCGGGCCGGAACCTGATCACGGCCGCCCGGCCCCATCTGATGGAGCTGACGAGCCTGACCGGTGAGACCAGCGGCGTGGCCGTGCTCGACGACCTCGCGGTGTACTACCTCGACCATGTCGAGTCGTCGGAGGAGGTCACGGTCCGAGGATGGACCGGCCAGACCGTGCCCGCCCATCTCGTCCCCTCGGGGATCGCGCTCCTCGCCGGACTGCCGGCCGACCAGGTCGACCAGTACCTGTCGTTGGAACTGGCGACCACAACCGACCGGAGCGTGGTCGATCCAGACGTCATCCGGGACCGGATCGACCAGGTGTGCACGGCCGGCCACCTCTGGTTCGAGCGGGAGTTCGACGAGGGTCTCAGCTCGGTGGCGGCACCGGTGTGGGGCCCGGATGGCTCGGTCGTGGCGGCGCTCCACATCCACGGGCCTGCCTACCGATTCCCGGCACCGCACGATCGAGATCGGATCGGGAAGCTGGTGGCCGAGGCCGCTCGCCAGCTGTCGGCCCAGTTGGGCACACCTGCCACCACGCCAACCCGGCCGCGCTGACCGCCCCGCACCGCCCCACCCCATCGGCGGGGCTCATGTCGAGGTGGAGGCGGCCGACCGGACCGGCATGGCCGTTATCACCCCCCACCCGCCGGGTACCGGTCGTCGCCGCCGGCGCGTTCGGGGTTCCGGTCGCCGGCGCCTTCGGCGACTCGCCGCACTGTCCACCGCCGTCGGCCTGGTCGCCGCGTCCTGCGCCGCCGAACCCGCGGCCGGGCCGGCGCCGGGCGACGACCCAGCGTCGGAGCTTGCGTTCGCCGAGGGCCGGGCCACCGCTACCACCGATCCGACCGCGACCAGAGACGTCACGGCCACCACCGAGCCCAGGCCCCGCCCACCGACGACGCTGCCCCCTCCGATCGCCCACGGAACACCAGAGCAGCCGTTCATCCCGTTGCCGCCGACCGCCACCGCTACCGCGGTCGTCACCCCGACCGGTGTCGTGCTCCCCGTCGTGTTCGATCGCCGGGCCACTACCGGCGAGGCGTCATGGGTGGCGCTCACCCCGTGCGGCGACGCCCGCATCGTCTCCGACCTCGAACCGCTGGGGCGAGCCCATGTCGTCCTCGACCCCGGGCACGGTGGCCGTGAGTTCGGCTCCGTCGGCCCCGCCGGCGTCGTGGAGAAGGACCTCAACCTGGCCGTCGCTCTGGCCGCCGAGACGATGCTGGCCGACGCTGGCGCCTCGGTGATTCTCACCCGCTCGACCGATGTGGCGATGACCACCGGGGTCCGGGCCGCGCTGGCCCGTACGGTCCGCCCGGCGCTGTTCGTGTCGATCCACCACAACGGCGGCGCTCCGGCTACCGGCGACCGGCCCGGCACGATCGTGTTCACGAAGTCGCAGAGCGAAGCCTCGACTCGCTTCGGCGGGCTGTTCCACCAGGCGCTGACTCCCGGCCTGATCGAGATCGCCAACGCGAAGCAAGAGGAGTTCCGTCACTACGCGATCGTCTTCGCCGCTCACGAGGCGGCGATCGCCGACTACGACCGATCACTTGCGGCAAGAGACGCCGCCCTGGTGGCCAACGGCCAGATCGCCCCCACGGCGACGACCCTTCCGCCGCCTGCGCCGCTGGAGGGGCGGGAGCGGATCGATGGCACGGAGGTCCCCAGCACCCGTGAGCCGGTGACGACCACGACGATGCCGGTGCCCGACGATCGCACGACGGTGGTCGTGCCCGATACCGTCCCGCTGCCGTCGCCCCCCGACCTCGTTCGGGTGCCCGAGTTCCGGTGGGCCGGGAGCGGCAACGCCGGGGTGCGCTCGTGGCTTGCCGACGACGGACGCGACCTGCTCTCGGTCCTTCGCCGTAGCGGTGACGTGCCGGCGGTGCTCGTCGAATACCTGTACGTCACCAACCCGGTCGAGGAAGCGCTCCTGGCCGATCCGGCGTTCGTAGAGCTGGAGGCCCGAGCCCTGACCGTCGCCATCCTGCGATTCCTGTCGACCGACGACGAGGGAACCGGGTTCGTCGCTGATCAGGTGGGTGACCAGAACATCGGCGGCGGAGGCCGCGCCACCGACTGCCGAGAGCCCGAGCTCGGGTTGGGACAGACCGCCGGATAGGTTCCCCTGCAGTGCTGGGCTTGGATCCGATCGTCTGGGTGGTGGCGATCCCCGTCGTGATCGCTGGCTCCCTGCTCCAGGCGTCGCTCGGATTCGGGCTCGGGCTCGTCACCTCGCCGATCCTGGTGCTCCTCGATCCGAGCTTGGTGCCCGGCGTCATCGTCGGCATCAGCGTCCCTCTGGCCATGGTCATCGCATGGCGAGAGCGGCAGGCGCTCGACACCCGCCTGGTGCGCTGGGCCATCATCGGCCGGGTGCCCGGGTCGGTCGCCGGCGGGCTGGCGGTCGTGGCCCTCGGCACCCGCTCGCTCTCGATCGCCTTCGCCATCACGATCCTCGCGGGGGGTGGCGATCAGCGTGGCCGGTGTGTCGGTCCGCCGGACCGACCCCACGATGCTCGCCGCCGGCTTCGTCTCGGGTCTCACCGGGACGGCGACCTCGGTCGGAGGGCCGCCGATGGCACTGGTCCTCCAGCGCAGCACCGGACCGGAGCTGCGCTCGGCCATGGCGGCGTTCATGGCGTTCGGGTCGGTGATCTCGCTCGGATTCCTCGTGGTGTTCGGCGAGTTCGGCGGACGGGAGCTCGGGATCACCACGGTGCTCTTTCCGGCGGCGGTCAGTGGGTTCCTCGTATCGTCCCGCACCAACGAGGTGCTCGATCGAGGCTACACCCGACCGGCGGTGCTGATCGTCGCCTCGGTCTCAGCGATCGCCATCCTCATCCGAGCCCTCTAACCCCGCCGAGATTGCGTGAGTTTACGAGACCCGCCGCGCTCACTGTGCGTGGGGCGGGAAGCGCCACCGGCCGGTCTGCCGGAAGCTGCCGCGACCGGCCCAACCGGCCGACCGCCAGGCGATCACTTTCGTAGGAGCGACGACGGTCAGCGGGCCGTACTCGGCCACGGTGTACTCCCACTCGTATTTCGCGTTGTAGGCGGCGAGGACCTCGGCGTCGGTGCTCGGGCCGGTGCTCATGCCTTCGACGATCACCACATCGGTCACGCTCCCCAGATGGACGGTCACGGGCCCACCGGCGCCGAGGTCGGCGGCGAGGCGGGGGCTGCCGACGCTGAGGTGGAGTGTGCTGCTCGACCAGACCCCCCACACGGGACGTGGATGTGGGTGGCCGAGTCCGGTGGTGACGGTCCAGTAGGCTCCAGCATCGGTCAATTGCGCCTCGACCCATGACCAGTCGAGCGAACCGGCCGTGGCTTCCTCGCCATACATGCTGAGCTGCTCGGCTCGGGGCTCCATGGCCGGGGACAGTAGTGGCGAACGTGCACGGTGCCCACCGGGACCGGGACGCGAGGGCTCGCCCCGATCCCCGGGTCGCCGTCACAGGTCGCCCCGGGCGTATCCCGAGAGCACCTGGGGGGTCGACGACGAGAACCCGACGATGTCGAGCATGCCGCCATCGGCCGGGTCGGCGATCGTGAACCGGTTGCCCGCCATGCCGAGCAGTCGGGTGAATGCGATGGTCGTGGTCGTCACCTCCCGGTGTCGCGTCGAAGCAGGCTGGATCGGGTCGGGCCTTGGCGGCGACGGGCGAGGTACGGGATCCAGACCGGGCTTCGTTCCGAGACGAGAACCGCATCTCTTCGGCCCGCCGCCGCTCGGAGAGTGAATCACAACCCAGCGAGCTGGTCAGCCGAATTACGCAGTGATGCCGGGTGTGCTCGTGGCCCAGGAGCCGACATCGTCCACCTGAGCGCCGACCGTCACGGTCGGCTCAGCCGTCGACCACGAAGCCCGGGCCGCCTCGTGCAGCGACGTCAGCCGCCCAATCGACGGCCGCGGCGCTCGGGCGGCTACCAGCCTCGGCCGGGCGGTCAGCCCTCCGATGCGCTGCGGCGACCGTCTCGACGATCGAGGCGTGTCGACGTAGGTGAGGCCGCTGGCGTCGACGATGCGGCGGGCCTGATCGGAACGGGCTTCGCACCACACCGTTTCGGCGCCGACCGACTCGGCGAGCGCCACGATCGCCGGCAGCTCCTCGACCGGACGGAATGCGTACACGATCTCGACCCGCTCGGGCGGGCGACCGACGTGGCGCGACACGACCTCACCGCCTTCGACGACGTAGTCGCTGTAGTCCTCCGGGCCCGGACCGACCGATGCCACCACGTCGTAGCCGGCCAGCGCCAACGAATCGGGCACTTCCCGCGACGGCCAGTCGACCAGCAGGATCGCCGACGCACGTCGCAACAGTTCCTCGGGTGCCATCGGCTGGACCGTACAACACCCGGGACGGATCCATCGACGGCGGTCCCGCGGGACCGTCTCCCGAGGCCGCGCCATGTCGGCGACGACGAGTCGCCCAGCGACGGTCTTCCCCGCTCCCTCTTGCCAGCGAACCGCCGGCTGCCGTCACCGCCGCTGTACGCCCGGCTGACCCCCGCGGCCCCCGACCGACTACGAACGGTCCCGCGGGACCGCCCACCCGGAACGACCGAATCACCACACCCCAGTCCCCCACCAACACGCGCGCCCGCACCCGCACCCGCAAAACGGTCCCGCGGGACCGCCCACCCCACAGCACCCCGCACTCGCCCTCGCTCCGGCAAAACGGTCCCGCGGGACCGCCCCCAGCAGCCGCCAAACGGT
>JAOTYQ010000451.1 GCA_029861725.1 Acidimicrobiia bacterium
GGTGCAGATCGTCGGTCGGTACGACCTCGAGAACGTGGCCGGCCCGCTTCGCGGCCTCCACCGTCTCGGTCGCCCAGGCCCACTCGGCCTCGGTTCGGATCAGGGTGAGTGACCCGGTCCGGTCGAGGCTGATGTCGTGACCTCGTTCCTCCGCGAGCCCGACGAAGAGCTCGAGGCTCCCCATCCGAAGGGTCGCTTCCAGATCCGGATCGTCTCCCCATCCGCCGCCCGCGATCATCCCACCGTTGAGACCTGAAGCCTCGCCGCCGACCGGGCCGCGATCGATGACGCTGACTCGGACGCCCGCCTCGGCCAGGGTCCGCGCCGCCGACAGCCCGATGATGCCGGCCCCGACGACGACGACGTGGTCGCCGGCGCTCGTCATCGGCAGTGTTCGAGATCGGTCGCCATGCCCGCGACGCTAGTCACCAGATCGACCTTCTGGGGTTGTTGAGCGGAGGATGTTTGGCCGGAGGCCATACTCCGGTGAGGGCACTCCGGCCCGTTAGCGGATCTCGACCGGGGTGCCGAGCGGGAGCACCCGGGCGAGCTCGTCGATCGTGTCGTTGGCGATACGGACGCAACCGTGGCTGACATCGGTGCCGAGCGACGCCGGGTCGTTGGTGCCGTGCAGGCCGATCACGCCGTCGCCACCGTTGAACGATTGCAGCGTCTCGCTGAAGCCCGACAGGCCGAAGGCGTGGGTGCCGTACGGCCCGGTCGGGTCGGGCGGTCGGAGCAGCTCGGTGAGGTAGAACGAGCCGATAGGGGTCGGCGTGGCACCGGTGCCGATGGCGACGGTGGTCTCGACGATCGGGTTGTTGCGCTCGTACACGACGAGGCGGTGGTCGTCGGTGTCGATCTCGATCCTGTACGGGGTTCGGCTCAGCTCGACATCGCCAGCGGCGATCCAACCGGTCGTCCCGTTCGGTCGCATAGGGAGGAGCACCTCCAACCAGTCCCCGTCGACCGGGCCGGCGACCAGGACGACGAGCGGACCGCCGGTCGGGCGGGGGTTGGCGAAGCGGCCGACCTCATCGGCACCGGCAGAGGGAGCGGTGCGGGCGACGAGCTCGGCTCCGATTGCGGCGGCCACGATCCGCTCCCCGGCCGGCAGCTCGACGTCGGTGAAGACCACCTGCGGGCCGGCGGCATCGGTGGCGTCGAGGCGGGACGTCGCACCGGCGACCGGGTCGGGACCGGACGGCCCGCAACCGACGAGAGCGACCGTGGCAACCGTTGCCCAAGCCGCCCGGATCCGGCCGGTCACCGCTGGGATCAGCCGGTGAACGTCGGTGCGGCCACCGTCGCCCGGGCCGGCGGGGCCGGCGGCAGCTCGGAGGCCGGTGGCGCGGTCGCCGGCGGTGCAGTGGTCGGTGGCGCAGTGGCCGGAACGCTCGACTCCGGTGGCGGCGTCTGCTGTGCCGGCAGGACGGTGGGAGCCGGCGTCTCGGGCTCGTCGTCGACCGGGTCGGGGACGCAGTCGAAGCCGACCGTGAAGCCGAGGCTCGAGATCCCATCGGGACCCATCTGCAGCTGGAGGCTGATCGTCTCGCCCAGTGCGACGTTCTCGTTGGCGACGACCGAGCCGTCCGGGTTGTCCTCGACACCTTCCACGACGGTCTTCGAGTCCCCGGTGACGACGACGAGGACGTTGCCGGGATGGACCGACGCACCGTTCTGGGCGACGACCCGAAGGCCACACGTCTTGCCGACGAACTCGATCGGAACGGGCTCGGACGCGATGTCGGTCAGCGAGCCGGGTTCGGCCACGACGATGTGGTCGGGCTGAACCGAGATCTCGTCTTCGGCAGCGGCCGGACTCACCAACAGGGCTCCGGCAAGCCATCCCGACAGGACTGCTCCCGCGACCACCGACGACCGGCGCCCGGTGGTGCGCGTGAAGCGCGAAGTAGCGATGCGGCGGGTCATGAATCGGAAGCTACCAGGGCCATCTGGCAGCGCCACGCTCCACCGACAGTGGGGCCATGCATCCGCCGACAGCCCCAAGCATCGCCATCGTTGCGATGCTCGGGGCCGCAGCCCTGCCCTCGCTCAGCCGCTGGCTTCGGTGAGTACTCGCTTCACCAGTACCTGGGCCAGATGGGTTCGGTACTCGGCGTCGCCGTTGAGGTCTTCGGTTGGCGCAGCGCCGTCGGCGGCCACCGCGGCCGCGTCGTCGATCGAGGCTCCCGAAGTCAGAGCGTCCTGAACGGCCGTCGCCACGAGCGCCACCTCCTGGATGGCGATGGCAGCGTCGGGAGATCCCCTGACGGCGAACGAGCCGTTGGCGAACTCGAGGTCGTCCCTGCCCGTCAGGCCGAGGTCGTCTCGGAGGTAGTGGACCAGCAGTGTCAGCGGTTCCACCTCCGCCGAGCGCGCCTGACCGTTGACGGTCATCTCGACTTCCATCTCGTTCGTCCCCTGTCTCTCGGTTCGCTCCGGTGCGACCCGATGACCGGCACCGGCCGGCCCGCCACATCGAGCCGGAAGCAGAGCCTCCACACCTCGGCTGGCCGTGCTGGCCGAGGTGTACGGTTCCCGAGCGCTACTGCTGACGGGCCTGGTGCTCCCGGTCAGCCCGCTTGCCCTCATAGACCCGCATGTCGATCGCCCGCCACACTTCGGGGGTGATCCGAACGAGCAGCCGCGGCTCGGTCTGCATGTTGGCGAAGAAGGCGTCGACCGCGTCAGCCTTTGCCGGGTCGCCGCGGCCCACGTATTTCTCGGCCAGTCGGCGGCTGATCGGCCAGATGTCGAACTCCGGTGGGCGGAGCACCTCGCCACTGCCGTCGACGTCGATGTGACCGGGGATCGGCTGCATCGCCTCGACACAGACCGAGAGCCGGGGGTCGTGCATGAGCTGGCGGCACCAGACCCGAGATTCGGTGCCGGTCAGCCAGAGGTGGGTGCCGTCCCAGAGGTGCCAGACCGGGACGGTGTAGGGTCGGCCATCCCGCCGCAGGGTGGCCACCACCCCGACATGAGGCTCGGCCAGGAAGTCCTCCTGGTCTTCGGTCGTCATCCGAGGCATGGGCTCACGCTAACCGGCGGTGACGTATCAGTGACGAGCGCGGCCGGTAGCGACTCGCCGGCAGCGTGAAAACGGGTCACTCCGTGATCGCCGACACGAGCTCCGGTCGAAGGGCCGAGGTGGGAGACCGGACCGTCCCCGTCGGCTCCGCGGTTGGCGGATATTCGCCAAGCCGCTGACCGTGACCCCGTCATACTGGGCTGATGGTCGCCGAGGAACCGACCCGGATGCACCACGCTCCCGAGATGGGTAGGCCGGGCACCGTCGATCGGGAGCAGACCGACGGCCGGGCTATCGTCGCTCGGGATCTCGCTCGCACGTTCACGAGCGGGCCACGCCGCAGGCGGAAGCACGTCGACGCCGTCAGGGGCATCTCGTTCGACGTGGAGCGGGGCGAGCGGCTGGCGTTCATCGGCCCGAACGGTGCCGGCAAGTCGACGTCGATCAAGATGCTCACCGGAATCCTCCACCCGACGGCAGGGTCGGCCGAGGTTCTCGGCCTGGTTCCCTGGCGTCGCCGGCGGGAGCTGGCTCGGCGAATTGGAACGTTGTTCGGTCAGCGCTCCCAGCTCTGGAGCGAGCTACCGCCACGCTCGTCGTTCCGCATGCTGGGGGCGATCTTCGGGATGACCGACGACCGGACCGACCGCCGGATCGGCGAGCTGGGTGATCTGCTCGACGCCGGCGACCTGTTCGACGAACCGATGCGGAGCCAGTCACTCGGCCAACGAATGCGCTGCGAGCTGGCGGCCTGCATGTTGCACGAACCGGAGTTGCTGTTCCTCGACGAACCGACGATCGGTCTCGATCTCCTCGGCAAGCAACTGTTTCGCGAGCTGCTGCTACGCCTCAACACCGAGATCGGGACGACGATCTTCCTCACCAGCCACGACGTCACCGATATCGAGCACGTCGCCAACCGGGCGATCGTGGTCAATCACGGCACGATCATCTACGACGCGTCGGTAGCGGCGATGCGGCGTGAGCTGCTGGCGACGAAGCGGGTCGAGCTCGGCCTCGAGACACCGGTGGGGCAGGAGGCGATCGAAGCGGTGGTCGGCGCTGGAGTGACCGTCTCGCTGCTGGCTCCGACGCACGCCAGCCTCGACGTCGACACCGGGGTCCGAGCGATCAAGGAGGTCCTCGACGCCGTGCTGACGTCGCTCCCGGTCGCCGACCTGTCGGTGGTCGACCCACCGCTCGACCGGGTCATCGGCGAGATCTACCAGAGGCCGGCGTGACGGGACTCGTCGGCCTTCGCCGGGCGGCCACGACGTCGGCCGAGTCGGTCGTGGCCGCTCCCGCCGGCTTGGTCGTCACCGGCGTCTTCTACCTGATGGTCACCTCGATCCTGGCCGGATTGTGGTCGGCGGCGGCTGCGGCAACCGGCGGCGAGATCGTCGGCTACAGCGCGGCTGCGCTCGTCTGGTACATCGCCACGTCGGAGGCCTCGGTGATCACGATCCCGGTCCGGTTGATCGAGGACGCCGGCGACGACGTCGGCTCCGGCCGGGTCGACGTCGAGCTGCTCCGGCCCGTCTCGCTGCTGTGGCTCCGGGTGGCCCGGGAGGCGGGGGCGGTGGCGCCCCGCATCGGAGTGTGTGCCGTGATCGGCGTCGTCTTCGCCAGCCTGGTAGCGGGGCCGGCCCCAAGCGGCGGAGCGCTGGCGCTGACCGCGCTGGCCCTCCCGCTGGCGGCGCTCACCAACGTCGTCGCCCAGCATGCGTTCGCTGGCGCTTCGTTCTGGATCCGTGACGCCAAGGGCGCCTGGTTCCTCTACCAGAAGCTCGTGTTCGTGCTCGGCGGCATGCTGATTCCTCTCGAGGTGCTGCCGGGCTGGCTCGAGACGGTGGCCAAGGTCCTTCCCTTCATGGCGATGGCCTACGTGCCGGCTCGGCTCGCGTCGGGTCACGTCGAGCCCGAGCTGATCGCATTGCAGGCCGGATGGCTCGTTGCGATCTCGGTCGGGGCGGCCTGGGTCTTCGCGGCCGGCGAGCGTCGGCTGATCGGATCGGGTTCGTGAGCGGCGTCCGCCTCGCCGCTCGGAGCTGCCGCGTGACGATGTCGGTCGCCTTCGCCGAGTCGTGGGCCAACCGGCGGAGCTTCTGGCTCCAGGTGTTGATGATGGCAGCCAAC
>JAOTYQ010000453.1 GCA_029861725.1 Acidimicrobiia bacterium
GCTGAGCGGCTGCGGTTCGTGATCCAGCAGCATGACGCCACCCGTCTCCACTGGGATCTGCGGCTGGAGCACGACGGGGTGCTGCGGTCGTGGGCGCTGCCTCGGGGGGTGCCGTGGAACCCGGCTGAGAATCGCCTCGCCATAGCCACCGAGGACCACTCGCTCGAGTTCCTCGACTATGAGGGCGACGCCTTTGATCCTGGGTATGGATCGGGGCGGATGACGAACTGGGATCGTGGGACCTACGAGCTTCACAAGTTCGAGCCCGAGAAGGTCGTCGTGACCCTCTCCGGCGACCGGGTCACCGGCAAATATGCGCTGTTCTCGATGCGAGGCAGCAAGGAGTGGCTGATCCACCGGATGGACCCACCGGTTGACGGCGAGCGGGCTCCAGTGCCGGTCGGGGTGCCGGCGATGCGGGCCACGGTTGGCGACCTGCCCGAGGGCGTGGGATGGTCGTACGAGCGGCGATGGCGGGGCCAGCGGGCGATCGTCACCAACGACACCGGGCGGGTGATCATCACCGATGCTGTCGGCGGGAACCTGTCGATGCAGTTCCCGGAGGTGCGCCGCATCGGGCGAGCGATCGGACACCTCGAGGTGATCCTCGACGGCGTGATCGCCCCGCTCGACGGCAGCGGCGGGGTGCGCTTCGACCATGTCGGGCTGGCCAGGAGGCTTCGTATCGGGAGCGACAGCGGAGCCCGCAACGCGGCTCGGCGGGCTCCGATGGTGTTCCTCGCCTTCGATCTGCTGTGGGTCGAGGGGCGGCCGATCACGGCTCAGCCGCTGGAGCTGCGCCGCCGGCAGCTCGAGGACCTCCGCCTCGACGGGCCGGGCTGGCGGACCCCACCTCACATCGAGCTCGAGGAGGCGTTCGAGATCTCGACGGACGTCGTGGCCAAGCGATCGGGCTCGCCGTATCTGATCGGCCAGGAGACCCCGGACTGGATCGAGTCGATGCCGGGGTGATCGTTGTCGGCGAGGTCGACCGGGTAAACCGCTGCGCCGTTCAGCCGGTCGCCGAGCGGCCGGTCGTGTAGCGGCGATCGCTCGTCGCCATCGTGGGCCCTGACGACGTTCCACGCTCCGCTCGGGTCCGGCGCCGTCGTGTTACGGCGGCGGGCCCGAGCAGGAGTCCATAGCCGAGCTTCCGCAGCTGCGATACCTGGGCGAACACGAACCAGGCGACCAGTACGAGCAGCGCAGCGACGATCCCGTCGACCCAGTAGTGGTTCGCCGTCAGGATCACGACGGCCGTGGTGATGGCCGGGTGCGACAGTGCGAGCCACCGCCAACGGCTCCGGAGAATCCAGATCACACCGATGGCGACCAGCAACGCCCATCCAACGTGCAGTGATGGCATGGCTGCGATCTGGTTGGCGGCGGACGAGATCTTGGTGTTGTACGGGCTGGGACCGAAGACCGCGCCGGTGTCGACGAATCCGAAGACCATGCGCGGTGGTGCGAGTGGGTACACGACATGAACGAGGAGTCCGACCGCACTGACGCCGATCAGGGTGTTACGGATCCGATCGAAACGATCGCGGTGACGTAGCCAGACCCAGGACATGAACCCGATGGTGACGGGAAAATGGAACGCGATGTAATACACGTTGGCGGCTTTGATCAGCGCTGTTCGACCGAGCAGGAATCGCTGGACCAGCAGCTCGTTCGGGAGTCCGATGGCCTCTTGGAAGTGCCGCAGCTCGGAGGCGTTCCGCATCGCAGTGCCGAACTCGTCGGCCGTGACGCCCCGAATAGTCGAGTAGGCGATCCAGGCCAGAGCGAGCAGTCCGACGTTCAGGAGCAGATCGGTGGCCCGACCTGCCCGAGACGGTCGGGCAACGGCGATTGTTTCTGGTTCGGCGCGCTGGCTGGCCGTCGCACGCATCAGAGTCTTCCCCTTGCTGCCCGCCGGGACCCAAGACAGATTAGTCAATCTACCCAGGGGCACCACCAACGTCCAACACCGGCGCTCAGGCAGTCGGGGAGCGCGCGCGGGAGCGCTTCGCGATCAGCTCCCCGGCTGCTTCACCACGCGCAGGTACGGCAGGGGGGCCTCCCAGCCGTCGGGATACTTTGCCTTCGCCTCATCGTCGCTCACGGCCGGGACGATGATCACGTCTTCGCCCTGGTTCCAGTTGGCCGGGGTCGCCACCTGTTCCTTGGCTGTGAGCTGGATCGAGTCGAGGAGGCGCAGGATCTCGTCGAAGTTGCGCCCGGTCGTCATCGGGTAGGTCAGCTGGGCTTTGATCGTCTTGTCGGGGCCGATGACGAACACCGTGCGGGCCGTGGCGTTGTCGGCCGGCGTCCGACCCTCCGAGGTGTCGCCGGCGTCGGCCGGGAGCATCTCGTATTTCTTGACGATCTCGAGGTTGGGATCGCCGATCAGGGGGTAGTTGAGGGCGTTGCCTGTCGCGGAGGCTATGTCGGCCTTCCAGCGCTCGTGATCACTCACACCATCGACGCTGATACCGATGATCTTGCAGTTCCGCTCGGCGAACGCGTCCTTCAATCCGGCGACGGCGCCGAGCTCGGTCGTGCACACCGGGGTGAAGTCCTTGGGGTGGGAGAAGAGCAGGGCCCATCCATCACCGACCCACTCGTGGAAGTTGATCGTGCCTTCGGTGGTCTCCGCGGTGAAGTCTGGGGCAGTTGCGTTGATGCTCAGCATGAGAGGATCCTCCTACGGTTTGGGTGTCCCCGCCAGGGTTCGCGGCAGAAAATCCCGGGTCAATCGGCTGGTTGGGGTGCGCCACCCGACAGTAGATTCGCCGACACGACGAATGATGAGAGGCGAGAAGAAACGCCGGTCCCCGACTCGTGGCTAGCTCCTGAGGTAGGGGAGGTTTGGTGAAGGTTGCGGTGGTGTTTCCGAGCGTGCTGTATCGGGAGGGTCCCGAGGGTGTGCACAAGCTGATTCGGGCCATCGAGGAGATCGGCTTCGACGAGCTGGCGATGTTCGACCACTTGGCCACCATCCACCCTGCCCTCGCCCCCGAGCTCGATCGGTGATCGAAGCGGCCGCACGCAAGGACGACTCGATCATGTCGACACCACGACGACAGGGCCCGCTCGACGACCTGACGATCATCGACTGCACGATGGCCTACGCCGGGCCCTTCGGCACGGCGTTGCTGGCCGATCTGGGAGCCAACGTCATCAAGGTCGAACCGCCGACGGGTGACACCTTCCGAGCCCTACCCCCGCACCCGCCCGACTACGGACACGCCGCGGGCGGGGCCGACGCAGGGGCCGACTACGGAATGGCCTTTGCCGGGGTCAACCGCAACAAGCGGAGCGTGTGCCTCGACCTCAAACAGTCCGCAGACGCCGAGGCACTCCTTCGATTGTGTGAACGGGCCGACGCCGTCGTCGAGAACATGCGAGCCGGCGTGATGGATGATCTCGGACTCGGGTACGAGGTCATCGCTGCTCGCAACCCCCGGATTGTGTACGCCACCGTGCGCGGCTTCGGCGACGACCGTACCGGGGCCAGCCCGTACGGGGCCTGGCCGTGCCTCGACACCGCCGGCCAGGCCATGGGCGGTCTCGTGGAGGCCACCGGTGATCTCTACGAGATCGCCATCGCCGACATCTACCCCGGCACCCTGATGGCCCTCGGCCTCGTGTCGGCGGTCCACCGAGCCCGCCAGACCGGAACCGGCGACTTCGTCGACGTCGCCATGTACGACAGCGCCCTCACCCTTCTTCGCTCCCACGTGCCGGCCTACGCCCTCACCGGCCGGGAGCGCCGGCCAGGGCACCGGGCCCTCGTCCCGTTCGGGCTGTTCCCCGCCACCGACGGCCAGTTCGCCATCGCCGCCCCTGTCGAGCGGCACTGGCAACTCCTGTGCGAGGCGATGCAACGTCCCGACCTCGTCACCGACGAGCGGACCAGGACCAACCCCAAGCGGGCCGCCAACCGGGACTTCACCGAGGGCGAGATCGCAGCGTGGACGGCAACCAGATCCAAACCCGACCGGGCTCTACCAACGACCGCCCCTCCTTGGCGAGCACACCGACGAAGTCCTCGCCGAGTTCGCCGTCGACCACCCCGGAGACGAGAACCCGGACGACTGATCCACACAGCCAGAAATGGACGCCGTAGCCGAAGGAGATCTGGCGGTCGGCGTTGGGTCGCTCGATGTTGGAGGCGAGCGGGTCGTCGAAGACCTTCCGGTCGAGGTCGCCGGCCTTGTAGGGCTCAGAACCAGTGAAGTGACTGGCCGTGGGGCCCGGCGGCGGCGACCGGGACTCCGTCGAGCATCAAGCTGAAGTCGCGATCGAGCGCCTCGATCCGGCTGGCGTTGTGGTCGGGGAAGACCTGGTGGGGTTCGTTGCTGAGCCACCGCACGTCGAGGCCTTGCACCGTGGCGGCGAAGGCGTCGATCTCCTCCTGGCTGGGCAGGTAGGCCAGCACGGCGCTGTGGATCACGACCACGGTGCTGTCGGCTGGGGCCTCGGCCACGAGCGCCGGTAGGTCGTCACGCAGATCGCCGGTGCTGACCGGCGGTGGATCGGCCAGAGCCACCTCCATGGCGGCCTGCAATCGTTCGGCCCGGTGGGTGTGCTCGGGCCAGATCAGTGCGAGCAACCACTCGCGCTGGTCCGGATCGGTCAGGTCGACAGGATGCAGGTCCAGGCCGGCTCTCCACACGATGTCGGGCGTTCGCTCGGGGATCGGGACCGGTCCGGTCACCGGGAGCGAGATCTCTGGCTCGCCGTTCCCGAGTTCGTGCTCCGAGCCGTCTGGTCGTGTCCAGCGGTACCGGTACCGATCGGGCAGGAGGCACAGGCCGGCCGACGCTCCCACCTCGATCAGCGAGAGAGGGCCGTCGATCTGGGCCAGGAGCGGCATCAACACACCGCAGCGAGCAGGCTCGTTCATCTGGTTCGACCGTGACAGCATGATCTGGCGGACGTCGTCGGGCTTGTCGTGCACCCGGGTCAGGAAGTCCTCCGCTCCGTCGAGGGTGCCGGTCAGCCGGCGGACGGCGGCGAACAGCAGATTCGGCTGCTGCTTGACCCTTGGCAAGGCGGAGAGGAACTCCAGAGTCGGCCGATCGTCGGCCACCGCATAGGCGAGCGCGGTGTACAGCGGAGAGATCCCTTCGGTCTCGTCGGTGGCGAAGCGCCGATAGCGGCGGGCGATGC
>JAOTYQ010000452.1 GCA_029861725.1 Acidimicrobiia bacterium
CCGCCCTGAAGTGGACTTGTCAAGGCTACCGGCCTGGGGCCGGAGCCCCAACAGCACGGCTACCGGCCTGGGGCCGGAGCCCCAACAGCACGGCTCGCTGGAGCTCAGTTGGTCGAGGGCTGGTCGTGGTGGTGGGGCGGTAGACGATCGCCTGGTTGCCAGCGTTCCCTGGCTGCGTCGGGTGCCCGCCAGGTCGGCCCGATGGTGAAGCCGACGAGCAGTCCGACGAGCACTGCGACGGCCAGCGGCATCCAGAGCCACGACCGTCCGCCCGGGTCGTCGGCGATCGGCCCCGCGATACCGATCGCGATCAACGACACGAGGCCGGCCAACCCGACGCCGATCACCGAACCGGTGAAGATCACGCGATCGACCGCGGCGAGTCGGCGCCGGGCGTGGCCCAGCCGGATGGTCTCGTTGTGGGCGAGCGCGCAAAACCCGGCGACGGTGAGCACCACCGGATCGACGCCGCTCAGCGACGTCTGGGCCGCAACGACGACGAAGGTCAGCACGGTGCCGGTCGCCAGCCACAGCAGGGTGAAGCTGCCGGTGTCGACGGCTGCGAGGTGCAGGGCGGCCACGCCCGCAGCGACGGCGAGCACCACCGGAGCGGGCACCACAGGTCCGAGGGCCAGCGCGGCCCACCCGACGACGATGGTGATCCCGACGGCCACCTCCGGCTGCGCCAGCTCCACCGCCCGTCGGCGGAAGGCCGCCAGGAGGGAACCGAACCCGGCGGTCATGCCCGCCGCCTCGCCCGGCCCAGGTTCCGCCCGACCCGGCGGATGAGGTGGTCGAGCGGCTCACCGGCCGACCAGGGGACGACGGTCGCCCCCCGCTCGATCAGCCACCGCTCGTTCAGCTCGTTGCCGGCCCGGTAGATCCGTCGGGCCAGGTGACCGATCGAGGTGTCCGGCTCCGGGATCGGTGGTTTGATCACGAGGACCTCCTGGCCCCGGCTCCGCAGCTCGACCAGCGCCCCGAGCACGGCCTCGGACAGCAGCGGCGAGATGGCCACGATCGTCGCGGTACGGGGCAGGTTGGCCGGCACGATGAAACCCTCCTCGCGATGGTGCAGGAGCACCTCGGTGGCGAGGAGGGCGTCGACGACGGTATGTAGGTGGCGCCGACCGAGCCGGGTCGGGAACCAGCGCACACCCCAGCCGACGTCGAGTAGGCCGACCCGGTCTTGAGCCCGAAGGTGGCGTTCGGCCAACGTGGTGGCTGCGGTCACCGTCCACCGCAGTGTCGTGTCGAGATCGACGCCGAGGTCCTGAGCTGAGTCGATGAGGAGCACGACATCGGACGAGCGGTCCGGGTGTCGGTCCAGCACCATCGGGGTAGCCCGGCGTTGGCTCAAGCGGGGGTGGATCGCCCGCACCGGGTCACCGAAGCGATACGGCCTGACCTCGGCCAGCTCCGAACCCGGCCCGATTCGACGGCTGTGGTGCTCGCCCGTCACCGGCCGGTCGCGGTAGAGGGGGACCAGGCTGTTGAGCCTTTCGGAGGGCGGGTGGATCCTCACCGGCACGACCAGCGGGTACCGGATGACGAGCTCCGACACCCCGAAGCGGTCACGGGACGTGACGACCGCCCATTCCGGTCCCGACGCCCCCCACCGCACCGCCTGGACCGGCACCTCGAAGCGGCGCCGGCCATCGATCGAGGCCACGAAGCGGGTCGGCCCGGACGGCTCCAGAGTCGCAGGGAATTGGAGCTCGAGCTCGACCCACGGGACGGCCCGGTCGGTCACCAGGTCGAGCGCGAACGTCAGCTCGTCGCCCTCGACGACCCGAGCGGAGCTGACCGACGCCGCTTCGGCCTGGACGGGCAGCCACCAACCATCGAGCAGCGACAGTAGGAGCAGGACGAGGAACGGCGCCCCGACTGCTGCCGGTTCCAGCGTGCGGGTCACCAGGGCCAGTACCAGTCCACCGAATCCGACGGTGCCGCACAGCCAGAAGCGGTGGGTGAGCGATCGGGTCACCGGCGGCTGTGAGCGGCATCGACGTGGTCGGTTGGGTCGATCGCACTCGGCGCCGGAACGTGTCGCACCGCCTCGGCTACCACCTGCTCGGCTCGGATTCCGCGGACCCACTGGTCGGGTTGGAGAAGGAGCCGGTGGGCGAGGCAGGGGATTGCGACCGCTTTCACGTCGTCGGGAAGGACATGCGAACGGCCGTGCATCGCCGCCCGGGCCCTGCCCGCCTTCAGAAGGGCCAGCGAGCCCCGCGGGCTGGCCCCCGCCTCGGTGCGAGGACTGCGCCGGGTGGCTTCGACGAGGTCGACCACGTAGGTGGCGACGACCTCGCTGATATGGACCTCTTCGACCCGGCGCTGCAGCGTTGCCACTTCGGCGGGCGACAGCACGGGGTCGAGGTCGAGCCAGTCGGTGCCCCGCTTCGCTCGCCGCAGGATCAGCTCGACTTCGTGGGCGCTCCCCGGGTAGCCGACGGCGGTGCGGATGAGGAACCGGTCGAGCTGGGCCTCCGGGAGCGGGTAGGTCCCCTCCTGCTCGATCGGGTTCTGGGTGCCGATCACGCAGAACACCTCGGGCAGTGGTCGGGTGAGGGCGTCGGCGGTGACCTGCCGTTCCTCCATCGCCTCGAGTAGTGCGGACTGGGTCTTCGGGGGCGCCCGGTTGATCTCGTCGCCGAGCACCAGGTTGGCGAAGATCGGGCCCGGCTGGAACTCGGCGTCGGTCCCGGGACTGGTGAGGACGGTGGTTCCGGTGATGTCGGCGGGGATCAGGTCGGGCGTGAACTGCACCCGGGAGAACCGGAGTCCGGCGGCCTGGGCCACGGCCCGGGCGATGGCGGTCTTGGCCACGCCGGGGACGTCCTCCAGCAGTACGTGCCCATCGGCGAGGACGGCGGTGACGATCAGCTCCAGGACCCCTCGCTTACCGACGATGGCCCGCTCCAGCTCACCGAGCAGCTCACCGGCCGCGTCGTGCACGTCGCCGTGGCTCATCGGGGGGTTGTCCCTTCGCTGGTGGCTCCGATTGTTCGGTCCTGCCCGGACGCGGCCGCCTGGGAGCCGGGGGTGTCGAGCGGAGCGAGGCCGAGGCGTTCCTCGATCCGGGTGACCGCTGCTGCCAACTGGGCCTCGTCGGCTGCGAGCGGCAGGTGGTCCCGGGCATCGTCGAAGCCGGCAGCCATCAGCAAGCGGTTCACGGTAGCGGTGACGTCGGAACGGGGTACACCCGTGCTCATCCGAGCACGACCGAGCTGTAGCTGGTCGTCGAGCGTCTGCAGCTCCCACGGTGTCGGCCGCTGGCCCGGATGGGTTGGGGGTTCCCGGTGGCGGGCGCCAGCCGAGTGAGCCCCCCGGCTCATCCGCCGGTCGAGGCGCACGATCAGTACGACCACGGTCACGACCGCAGCCGCCACGAGCAGCGGGAACGCTCCCACTAGCTGGCCGGACATCAGCGCCCGGTCTCAGCCGGAGCGGCGGCGGAGCTGGTCGCCGGCTCCCGTCGTGGGGGCTCGGACGGCGGTTCGAGGCGTTGGGCCAGCCGGTGCAGCTCGACGAGATCGGCCACGGTGGCGTCGCGGTCGCTGTCGGTCGGCCGGTCGGGGGCGAAGCGGGCCGTGGCGAAGCGGTCGCACAGCGCCCCGAGCGGGCCGCCTAGAGAGGCGTTCTGGTCGGCGATGCGCTGGAACCACTCGAACGGGGTCTCGGTGCTGACCCGAGCCGGCAGCTCGCCCATACCCTGTTCCGCAGCGTGGAACGCGAGGCGGATGGCCCTGGCCGGATCGGGGTCGTTGGCCAGCATCGCCACGAGCTCGTCGAACCGGTCGAGCGGGACCATCGTCGGGCCCGGGCTCTCGGAGCTGACCTGCTGATCCCTCGTCGGCGGTCGTCGCTGGAGTGACCACAGGGCCCCCAGCGCGGCGATCGCGAGAACGCCGACGATGACCCACCGCCACGGGGGTGTCGTGGCCTCATCCCACAGGCTCGGACCGCGGGCGGCACCGCCGGCGCTCGCTCCGAGAGGAAGGTGGAGGGTGACGTCATCACCCAGGTCGACGATGCCGTCCGGCCCGGGGAGCACGGCGCTCTGCTCCGTGCCGTCGAGCCGTGCAACGTCGATCCCCCAGGGGTCGTCGCCGTCTGCGACGATCGTGAACCGGTCGCCGCTGGAGGTGATGATCTCGACCGTCCGCCCCGTCGCACCGATGGCGACCTCGCCCGGTCTGATGGGGCGCGATGCCTCGTCCAGCAGCAGGCCCTCGGTGGTGAGGACCAGGCGGCCGAGATCGGTGCCGGCCGACCTGTCGAGAGCTGTGTCCCGGTCGGCGCCTCCAGCCGATGGTGGTGCCAGGCCGATGACGGGGCGCTCGCCGCCGAGCTCGACCAGGACCGTCCCCGCCGCGGCCGTGATCCTTGCGACTGCGTGCCCGGCCGGATCGGCTCCGCCGCGAGTGGCGCCACCCGCCGGCTGGTCGCCGCCGGTCCCCTCGTTGCTGCCGGTCCCCTCGCCGCCGCTGGGTGGAGCGCCCGACGGGCGTGTGTCTCCCTCCTCGGACCCAGCGGACGTGGCCCCCTCGGTGTCGGCTGCCGGTTGGGTGCCAACGCCGCCGGGTGGTTGGGGCCTCGGTTGCGCCGTCGCCGGTCCCGGCTCCTGGGCGTCCGGAGGCGGCCCGCTCTCGATCGGATCGGCTCGGAACGCCTGCCGGTCCTCGCTGGAGATCGCCAATCCGGTCACGACGAACACGGCGACGGCAAACGGAACCACGAGCCACCGGAGCACGTCCAGCGGACGGAATCCGGATCGCCGGGCGCTCAGCGGCGTCACCGAGCGATCAACGAATCGGGCCTCCACCACCCACTCAAACGTAACCAGTTGCTGCCGAGAACCCGTCAGCCGGGGTCCGGAGGCCGGTTCAGGTGGATGCTGACGGGGCCTGGGGAGCGCTGAAGTTGACCAGGACCTCGTAGAAATGGTCGGGCTCGGCGATGAAGAGGATGACGCCGAGCGCTTGGTCCTGACCGGCCGTTTCCACTCGCATCCGGGCGTAGCCGAGGATCTCGCCGGGCACCGTCCGGCCGTAGACGATGTCGGTCACGCGCGAGAGGGGCATCGAGGAGATTCGAGAGCCCAGGAACCCGCTCGACTCGATCAGGCGCCGGTTGGTGATGTAGCGGCGCTCGTAG
>JAOTYQ010000454.1 GCA_029861725.1 Acidimicrobiia bacterium
CATCGTCGACACCATGCGGCGCCGGGTCATCGAGCTGTCGCACGGTGAGATCGTCCGCGACGAAGCCCGCGCCGCCTACGAGTAGCAGCCTCCCGAAGAACGAAGGACAACCGTGGTTCTCCGAGTCGACTACCTAGCCAAGGAAACCGGCAACAACCTCGTACGCAACCCGACGCTCACTGTCGCCACCGTGCTGACCGTGGCGGTGTCGCTGGCGCTGCTCGGCGCATCGCTGCTCATCCAGCGGGGGGTCGAGGGGTTCAACACCCGGTTCAAGGACGATGTCGAGTTCATCGTCTGGATGAACGCCGACGCCGAGCCAGAGAACATCGAGCGGACTGCTCAGTTCCTCCAGGAGTCGCTGACCGTCAAGGACTTCACGTACGTCAACAAGGAAGCGACGTTCATCGAGTTCCAGGAGTACTACGCCGACCAGCCCGAGGTGCTCGACCTGGTCGAGGCCGACCAGCTCCCGACATCGTTCCGGGTCGTTCCTGAGATCGCCGACCTGGCGCTCATCCGGGCACTTGGCGACGAGATCGAGGCGCTGCCCGGCATCAACGGCGTCGACTATGCCGAGGAGTACATCAAGCAGCTCAACGACATCACGGGATCGGCGTCGCAGGTGATGATCACCGCCGCCGTGCTCTCGGCCGTGGCCTCGTCGTTGCTGATGTACAACACGATCCGCACCGGGCTCTTCGCCCGCCGTCGCGAGATCGAGGTCATGCGCCTCGTCGGGGCGACCAAGTGGTTCATCAGGATCCCGTTCATGATGGAAGGCCTGCTCCAAGGTCTGATCGGCGCGGTCTTCTCTGCGCTGGCGATCTTCGGGCTCAACAAGGTCATCTCTCGGTCGGTGCTTGGCGAGAACAACCTCCGGCTCTTCGAGAGCTTCGCGCTCGACACCGGCGAGGTGGCCTCGGTCGCGGTAATCCTGCTCCTCGTCGGGGCAGCGCTCGGCGCGCTCGGAGCGGGCATCGCCGTCACCCGCTATCTCGACGCGTGATGCCCGAGCCGGGTCGGGCTCACGAGCTCGCCCGGCGTACAGCGGGTTGAGCGCCGACGACTAGGGTTCCAGGCATGATCTGGCTCGTACTGTTGGCCGTCGTCGTGGCCGTGCTCACCGTGCTGGCCGTGGTCGATGTCGTCCAGAACAAGCACGCGATCCGCCACAACTTCCCAGTCGTCGGACGGCTCCGCTACGTGCTCGAGCGGGTCGGTCCCGAGCTCCGGCAGTACATCGTCACCAGCAACGACGAGGAGCGACCGTTCACCCGCGACCAGCGACGCTGGGTGTACTCGACGGCCAAGCGCGAGAACCCCTACTTCGGGTTCGGGACCGACAACAAGATGGATCTGCCTCAGTACCTGCTCGTGAGACACGCAGCCTTCCCATACCCTTCTCCCGGCGACGACGAGCTTGTCCCGATTCCGGCCGCCAAGGTGCTCGGCGAGTGGCGCGACCGGCCGAGGGCCTTCCGGCCCGGCTCGATCGTCAACATCTCGGCGATGAGCTACGGCTCGCTCTCGGCTCGGGCGATCGAGGCGCTCAACAGGGGCGCGGCGATCGCTGGCTGCCTGCACAACACCGGCGAAGGTGGCGTCAGTGCTCACCACCTGCACGGCGGCGACCTGACGTTCCAGATCGGCACCGGCTACTTCGGGGCGCGAGATTCCCAAGGACGGTTCGACCTCGACCAGCTCGTCGAGAAGGTCGAGACGATGCCGATCAAAGCCGTCGAGCTCAAGTTGAGCCAGGGGGCCAAGCCCGGTCTCGGGGGAGTGCTCCCCGGGGCGAAGGTGACACCGGAGATCGCCCGCGTGCGCGGTGTCGAGGTCGGCAAGACAGTCGTCAGCCCGTCGACCCACAGCGCGTTCGACTCGGTCCCGTCGATGATCGACTTCGTGGAGCGTGTCGCCGACGCCTGTGGCGTGCCGGTCGGGATCAAGTCGGCGGTCGGTCAGCGTCAGTTCTGGGTGGAGCTTGCCGACGACATGCGCTCGACCGGTAGGGGACCGGACTTCATCACGATCGACGGTGGCGAGGGCGGTACCGGCGCTGCGCCGCTCGTATTCGCCGACAACGTCTCGCTCCCGTTCCGATCGGCGTTGGCCGAGGTCTTCGCCACCTTCGCCGAGCGTGGCATGCACGAGCAGGTCGTCTGGGTCGGTGCGGGCAAGCTCGGGTTCCCCGGCGCAGCACTCCTCGCGATGACCCTCGGTGCCGACCTCATCAACGTCGGCCGGGAGGCGATGCTCGCGCTCGGCTGCATCCAGGCCCAGGAGTGCCACACCGGCCATTGTCCGACTGGGGTCGCGACCCAGAACTCCTGGTTGATGCGGGGCCTGGACCCAGGAGTGAAATCGGCTCGGGTCGCCAACTACCTCGTGTCGCTCCGCCATGATCTGCTCCGCTTGACCCACGCGTGCGGGGTCGCTCACCCGGCGATGGTCGGCGGTGAAGCGATCGAGCTCCTGCTCGGTGGCGAGGAGACCGTTCCCTTGTGGGACAAGTATGACTACGACTCCAGCTGGCGTGATCCGGCGACCGAGAGGCTCAAGGCCGTCGCTGAGCTGATGCCCTGACCCTGGATCGGAGGACTTGTATCGACCCGTCGTTTCTGTGACTGTGGCCGGCGATGAGCTACGAAACCATTCGCTACGACGTGGCGGCCAGAATCGCCACGATCACCCTCAACCGCCCGGAACGGCTCAACGCGTTCAACGGGACGATGCTGACCGATCTGCTGAAGGCCTTCGACGAGATCGATGCCGACGACGAAGTCCGCGCCGTGATCGTGACCGGCGAAGGTCGGGGCTTCTGCGCCGGCGCTGATCTCGAGGCCGGGGGCAACACGTTCGATGCCGCCGCCCGGGGCCGCGACCTCGAGGAGGTGAACCGCGACGGCGGGGGTCAGGTCGCGCTCCGAATCTTCGCGTTGACCAAGCCGATCATCGCTGCGATCAACGGCCCGGCGGTCGGCGTCGGCATCACGTTGTGCCTGCCGATGGACGTGAGGCTGGCGGCCGAGAGCGCGAAGATCGGTTTCGTGTTCGCACGACGGGGGATCGTGCCCGAGGCCTGCTCGACCTGGTTCCTGCCCAGGCTGGTCGGAATCAGCCAGGCGGCCCGGTGGTGCTACTCCGGTCGCGTGTTCGGGGCTCGCGAGGCGGCTGACGGCGGGCTCGTCGAGCTCGTCTCCGACGGTCAGCTCTTGGACCGCGCCACCGAGATCGCCTCGGACATCGCCGTCAACGCCGCTCCGGTATCGGTGGCACTGACCCGACAGATGTTGTGGAGGGGCCTCACCTTCGACCATCCGATGCAGTCCCACCGAGCCGATTCGCGGGCGATACAAGCGCTCGGCCGCATGGCCGATGCACGCGAGGGGGTAACCAGCTTCCTGGAGAAGCGTGATCCGCACTGGTCACTGGCCCCGAGCTCCGACACCCCGGACGTCTTCCCCTTCGTCGAGGAGCCCGAGTTCTCCTGACGCGCGGCTCGACGGAGTCGGGTGCACAAGGGGGTCGGATCGGCGAGGCTCCGGAGCCCCGCCGTCAGCTCCGGCTCGTGTATTTGCCCACGTGGCGCTGCGTGTTGGCTGGTATTGATGCAGTAACAACAGTGTTGGTTGGCCGACGTATATGATATGGCAACACTGCCGGTCGCGAGGCGAGTGCCTCGGCAATGAGCGGCGCGGTCGGGAATAGGCGGAAGTACGTACTTGTGGATTTGCTGTCGTGATGACGAGCGGCGGACAGCCGCAACGTGCGGGCACGGGTTTGCTCGGCGTTGAGATCGGCCGGAACAGAGTACGGCTGGTTCTGCTCGACGAGCGGGCCAGTCAGCTCGTCGACGCCGTCGAGCGCCCGATCGCCAAGGCCGGTGGTCCCCGTGACCCGATCGAGCAGGAGTTCTCGACCCGGTCGGCGATCGAGGCGGGGCTCGATCGCCTCGACATCGCTGAGCTTACCCAGCTACCTGTCGGCGCCACGATCGGCTTCCCGAACTGTGGCGTCGGGAGCGGTCCGGCGTTACAGGACTGGCTGGAATCGCTGAGCGACGAGCTCGACGAGCCCGTCCTCTACACCGGCCGCTCGGGGATCTCGTACGCTCCCGCTAGCTGCGTCGACTTCGTGCAGCGCGTCTTCGAGCCGATCGGGCTGCAGCTGAACCGCATCGAGCTGGCCCCGGTGGCGGCCGCCCGTGTCCTCACGTCGGTCCGGTCGGGCGCTATCTCCCTGGGTTCGGGAGTTGCCTGGTCGGCGAGGCTCCTGAACAACCAGGTCCTCGAGGCGTTCGAGACCGTCGACGGTGGCTTCGACGACGAGCTGCAGGTGGTGATCAACGGGGTTGGCCAGCTGGTCGACCGTCTCGACGGCTTCGAGATCGACGACTCGTTCGCGCTCAACCGTGGCCTGTCTCCGGCTGCGCTCGCTCCGGCGGTCGGGGTGGCGGTGGGACTGCTCGATCCCGAGGGCCCCAACCTGCTCGTCGGCAACCAGGCGGGGGCCAAGGTCGACGTCGCCGCCGAGCGATCCATGGCCTACGGCGCCTCAGCTGGAGCCGGAGCGGCGCCCCATGCGGACAGCTGGCCCGCCCCGTCACCCGTGCCCGAGCCCGACGTCGCTCTGTCGGAGCCCCTGCCGGCTGGCCCGCACCTCGAGCCCGACCTCGAAGAGCCGTTCGATCAGCCACTCGATCTGCCGGTCGACGATCTGGGCACCATCCAGGACGCGCTCCGCGCCCACCGGGCCGACGACACGTACCAGCTTCGGCGGCTGCCGCGGTCGATCGAGCGCTCGCGGGAGCTGCGTTCGCCGCCGCCAGGTCGGCACCCCTCCTCGGCCGGCGAGCTCGGCCAAGTGGCACCCGATAGTGGCTTCGATCCGATCGAGGCCTTCGCCCACCCCGATCACCTCGCCGAGCGCGAGGGCTTCCACGTGTCCGACTTCCTCCTCGGAGCCCTGTTGATGCTGGCCATTGTTCTCGCTGCCGCGCTGGTCTTGCTGTGACCGCCGGGCTCGACCCACGATATTCGGGGGGTCGGAGCCTGGCTGCGGCCGCGCTCGTTGTGCTCAACGTCGTGCTGCTCGGACTCAACCTCGACAAGCACGACGCTCTCCCGTTCTCGACTGGCCTGTTCGC
>JAOTYQ010000038.1 GCA_029861725.1 Acidimicrobiia bacterium
CGCATGTCGGCGTCGATCTCGGCCGCGATCTCGCCGGTGTAGAAGACCTCGGCCCCGCCGTCGGCGATCCGGCGGAGGGTGGCGCCGAGCTCGGGGTTGCGGAGCGTCTCGCCGATGCCGCGGAGGCGGCCGTCGTCGGTGAAGTAGATGCGACGCCCGGCCGGGGTGTTGGCCAGCCGTTCGACCGTGTTGACCCGGCCCATGATCGCCCCTTCCTGCCACCAGTGATAGACATCCGGCCGGATGGCGAAGCCCTCCTCGGCCCAGCGGATCGCCGGGGCGACGACATCGGCCCAGTCGAGGCGGCCGTACCGGGTCTGGGCTTCGTGGTACGCCAGCAGCGAGCCGGGGGTGGTGATCGACTGGTAGCCCACATCGTTCACGTTGCCGTCGAGCAGGAAGCCGAAGCCGTCACGGGTCTCGCCGACCACCAGGTGCTCCCACATATCGGGTCTGGTCGCGGCCGGGGCGGTGCCGTGGAAGTCGACGCAGCTATGCACATCCTCACCGGGGAGGTACACCTGGGCGCTGCCGAACCCGCCGATGCCGCACATCTGCGGATCGACTACCCCAGCCACCAGCGCGCAGGCGATCGCGGCATCGACGGCGTTCCCCCCGTCTCGGAGCGCGTCGACCCCGGCCTCGACCGCCTCCGGTTGTGCCGCCGCCACCATCCCGTTCCCGTATCGCCGTTCGCTTGGCGTCATCGCTCGTCACTCCTCGGTCGGCCGGCTCCGCTGGATCCTCACTGGCCAGCTTCTCCCAGCGACCGGCCACCCGCCAGTTGCCCATTCGCCCAAACGCTGGGATCGGCCCGACCCGAGGTCTCGTCAACCGGCCTCCAGCCGACCGGCCGTCGTGCTCGACGAGGCCCCGATGGCAGGTTCGGGTCAGACTCTGGGAATGACCGTGAACGCCCCACCGCTCGATGGCATTCGTGTGCTCGACTTCTCCCGGATCATCGCCGGCCCCCTCTGCACCCAGCAGCTGGCCGACCTCGGCGCCGACGTGATCAAAGTGGAGCACCCGGCCACCGGTGATGAGACCCGGTCACGGTCGGCAAACGGCGACGGTCGGGGGGCGGCGTTCCTCGCCTTCAACCGGTCGAAGAGGAGCATCGCCATCGACCTGAGCACCGACGGCGGTCAGGACTTGGCTCGGCGCCTGGCGAACGAGTCCGACGTAGTCATCGAGAACTTCCGACCGGGCGTGATGGATCGACTGGGACTCGGTGTCGACCGGCTCCGGGCCGCCGACCCGGCGCTGATCTACGTGTCGATCTCGGCCTACGGCGCCAGCGGTCCCTTCGCCGACCGGCCCGGGCTCGACCCGGTGCTCCAAGCCGAGTCGGGCATGATGTCGCTCACCGGACCGATCGACGGCGGCCCGACCCGCCACCCGCTGTCGGTGATCGACACGCTCACGGCGGCTCATGCCACCTCCGCGATCTGCGCTGCCCTGATCGGCCGCGCTCGCCACGGCGGCGGTGACTTCCTCGACCTCTGCCTGCTCGACACGGCCATCGGCGCCCTCGGCAACGCCGGGCTCCAGTACCTCACCAACGGCAAGCCACCCGAGCGGTCTGGGAACCGTCATCTCGTAGCCGCCCCGATCGACCTGTTCGAGACGGCCACCGCTCCCATCTATCTCGCCATGGCCACCGACCGGCTCTTCGCCGACTTGTGTACCGTCATCGGTCGCGATGACCTCCCCGCCGATCCCCGGTTCGACGGGCCGGCCGCACGGTCGCGACATCGCGACGCACTGAAGGTCGAGATCGAGCAGTCGCTACTCACCCGCTCGGCCGAGGAGTGGCTGGCGGAGATGGCCCATCTCCCGGCCGGTGGCGTCCGTACGATCGACGAGGCGCTCCATGCACCGGAGGTGGTCGAACGCGACCTGGTCCAGGTCATCCCCGACGGCGACCGTGAGATCTCCGTTCTCGGCACCTCGTTCAAGTTCACCGACAACCAGCTGGCCGAGTTCCGCTCACCGCCCCGTTTGGCGGAGCACACCGACGAGGTCCTCGCCACCGTGCTCGCGCTGAGCGATGACGACATCGCATTGCTGCGAGCGGAGGGAGCCGTGCGCTGAGTACCCTGGGCCCTTGCCGTCGACCCGATCGGCGGCCAAGATTGGCACCCCGAACCCGGGGCGGAGGCTTCGGGTCCCCCGTTTCGGTGAGGTACGTCACAATGGCCGCACGATCCAGCACGCGCTCTGCTGACAGGTCCGGCTGATGCGCAACGTCGGCTCGGCGATCACCGTCCCGGGCGTCGTCGAGGCCGGGATCGACGTGGTCGAGGTGGCCGAGCCTTCGAAGGCCGACCTGGTCAACGCCATCCGTACCAGCCCACGACTGGTCAAGGGTTCGCTCCGGGCGGTCGATCTGAGCGACGCCGATCTGAGCGGAGCCCGGCTGCAGGCTGCCGACCTCACCAGCGCAGATCTGTTCGGTGCCGACCTCAGCGGAGCCGACCTGTTCGACGCCGTTCTCGTCGACGCCGTGCTCTTCGGGACGGTGCTCAGGACCGCCGACCTCAGCGGCGCAACGCTCCGCGGCGCCAACCTGCAGTTGGCCGACCTGACCCGGGCCGACCTGTTCCGGGCCGACCTCGCCGGGGCGGTGCTCGGCGGTGTCGGCTCCTTCGGGGCTAGCCTGACCGGCGCCATCCTGGCCGAGGCTGACCTCTCGGGAGCGGTACTCGACGGTGTCGACCTCCGGGGCGCCGTGCTCACCGGCGCCAGGCTCGGTGCAGGCTTCGACGCTCGATCGGTCAAGCACGACACCACCACGATCTGGCCCTCGTAGGCCACCGCCGGCCGCTGCGGACCGTCGGTCACGGCGGCGGTGTCGATGAATTCGCGCTCGTTTGGTTGCAACTGCGCTCGTTGATCATTACTGTATGTCGATATCGCCGACGGCCCTCCGACATCATCGTCGGAGGGCGTCTCACTTCCCCCGGAGCCACTGTGGAATGACCGGCCCTCGACGGGCTGCGGTCGGTGGGGAGTGCGGGTGTTGGTTGCCCTCTCGAGCACCAAGGGCGGCGTCGGCTGCTCGGTGACGAGTGCCGCGCTCGGCCTGATCGCGGCCGAGCGTCGCTCGACCTTGCTGGTCGACCTCGGTGGCGACCTGCCGACGATCCTCGGGGTCGACGGGTCGATCGACGGTGCCGGCAGGGGCGCCGCCGCCGGCGTGCTCGACTGGCTCGCAACCGAACGACCACCGGCCGATGCGCTCGGCCGGCTCGAGGTCGCCGCCGGACCTCGGCTGACGGTGCTGCCCCTCGGCACCCGGCCCGGCAACGAATCGGCCGACGCCCACCCGCCGGCAGCCGACCGGCTCGACCTGCTGGCTGCCGTCCTGGCTGGCGAGCAGCGGGTCGTCGTGGTCGACGTCGGCAACGCCGCTGAGCGGTTCGCTCCGCTGCTCGATCGGGCCGACGTGTCGATCCACGTCAGCCGGTCCTGCTATCTGGCGCTCCGACGGAGACCACTTCGCCGCCGCTCCGACCGGGTGGTGTTGATTCGGGAGCTGGGTCGAGCCTTGCGGCCGGTCGACGTGGCGGCGGCGATCGGGGCGCCGGTGTCGGTCACGGTCGACTGGGATCCCGCCGTCGCCAGGGCGGTCGATGCCGGGCTGCTCCCGGCCCGGCTACCGAGGTCGCTCCGGCCGCTGCGGTCGCTGCTGGCCGGATCCGACGGGCGGCTGGCTGCCAGTGGGGGGAAGCAGACGTGACGACCGACGAGCTCGCCGACCGCGAGCAGTTGCTCAACTCGCTGCTGGCCGGCGAGCCAGCCGACGAGGACGCCCTCGTCGAGCGCCTCCGGGAGATCGATCCGCTCGCGGCGCCGGCCGACATCATCCCGGTCGTTGAGCGGTTCCTCGGCCGGCGTCGAGGGCTGGGCCTCGTCGAGGACGTGCTCGCCGACCCCACGGTGACAGAGATCATGATCAACGGTCCCGGTCCGGTCTGGCTCGACCGGGGCGGCCGGCTCGAATCGACCGATCTCGACCTGGATGACCACGATGTCTGGCTGCTCATCGAGCGGATCCTGGACCCCCTTGGTCTCCGGGTCGACCGGTCCAGCCCCCTCGTCGACGCCCGCCTGCCAGACGGCTCCCGAGTCAACATCGCCGTGCCGCCCCTCGCCCTCGACGGGCCCTCGATCACCATCCGCCGGTTCGCCCCCGAACCGGTACCGCTCGAAGCCTTCGGGTCGGCGCCCGTCGTGTCACTCCTGACGGAGCTGATGGCGTCGCAGGCCACGGTGCTCGTCGTCGGGGCAACCGCAGCCGGGAAGACCACCCTGCTCAACGCCCTCGGCTCCCTCCTCGATCCCGACGAGCGGGTCGTGACCATCGAGGACACCGCCGAACTGCAACTGCCGGGCCGCCACATCGTACGGCTCGAGGCCCGGCCGCCGAACAGCGAGGGCATCGGGGCGGTCACGCTCCGGGCGCTCGTCCGCAATGCGCTGCGGATGCGGCCCGACCGCCTCGTCATCGGCGAGGTGCGCGGCCCCGAGGCGCTGGACCTGGTGTTGGCGCTCAACACCGGGCACCGGGGGTCGCTGGCCACCTGCCACGCCGGCGACCCCGCCGGTGCCCTGCGACGGCTGGAGTCGCTCGCCTTGCTGGGCGACGCCGACTTGCCGGTGGCCGCTGTCCGGGAGCAGATCACCGGGGCGATCGATGCGATCGTGCAGGTCGAGCGGATGGGAGCGAGCCGCCGGGTCACCGAGATCGCTCGCCAGGTCGACGGGTCGGCCGAGCTCGAAACGCTGTGGCGGCACCAGACCGATGGTCGGTCCGGGCAATGAGCTGGCCCGCCGTGTCCCCGGGCCGGCTGCTCACAGCGGCGATCGTCGTCACTGCGCTCGGCATCGGGCTCGGCAGTCCCTTGCTCGTGGCGGGGCCGTTGCTAGCGGTCGGGCTCGGCAGCCATTGGCGAGCCGCTCACCGCCGCCAGCTGGCCCGACGGCGGATGGCCGCCGAGCTCCCGGCCTTCGTCGATCGGCTGATCCAGCAGCTCAAGGCGGGCGGCTCGCTCGCCCAGGCCGTCCGGACCACCATCGGCCCGGCCGGGGTCGAGGGGCCGCTGCAGCTGCTGCGCGGCGGTCTCGATGCCGGGCTCGGCCTCGGTGCCGCCTTGCGCTGGCAGAAGCAGGCGACCAGCGGTGCCTACCGGGACCAGGCTCCCGAGCTCGCCCTGCTCCTCAACACGCTCACGGTGCTCGTCGACCGTGGCGGCCCGGCGTTGCCGTCGCTCGAACGGCTCAACGACACCCTCCGCTCGGCCGACGCCATCGACGCCGAGATCCGGGTGCAAGCCGGGCAGGCGACCGCGTCGGCAGTCGTGCTCGCCGGGCTGCCGGTGCTGTTCGTCATCGCTCTGATCGTCGTCGAGCGCCGGCTCCGGTCGTTCTACCTGTTCGAGCCGGGCGGCGCCGTCTGCGTCGCGGTCGCCGGCACCCTCTCCTACGCCGGATGGTGGTGGATGCAGCGGATCGTGGAGTCCGGGCCGTGAGCGCCCCCACCGTCGCCGCCGCCGGCACGTTCGTCGCCGTGATGGCGCTGCTCTGGCCCGCCGAGGCGGTGGCGGGCCGGCCGCCGGCGGCCGGGATCGGTCGGCCCCACCGTTCCCGGCCCGCCCGGTTGGCACCACCGACCTCGTGGCGACGCGCCGGGGGTGGGTTTGCGCTGGCGGTCCTGGTCACCGGTGCATTGCTGTGGTCGGTGCCGCTCGCCGTGCTGGGGCTTGTCGTCGTCTCGATCCAGCGCCTCGTGGCCGGCCACCGCCGGACGGCCAGGGACCGACGGTCGCTCGACGACTCGGTCCCGGAGTCGATCGATCTCTGCACGGTCGTGCTCGGTGCCGGCGGCACCATCAGGGACTGCCTCGACGCGCTCGCCGGCGACGGACCCGCTCCGGTTCGAACGATCGCGGCTGACGTGGCACGGCGGGCCGACGGCGCCGAGCGCGTCGATGGCCGTCTTCGCCGTCTCCAAGCCGAGCTTGGCCCTTCATTCCAGCCCTTGACCGGTGCGCTGCTCCTCGCCGTCGACCAGGGAGGCTCGGTCGGGTCGCTGTTGGCCCGACTCACGGTCGAGGCCAACGCTGGGCGACGCCGACGGGGCGAGCTCCGGGCCCGGCGATTGCCGGTGGCCCTCCTCGTCCCGCTGGTCATCTGCTCGCTGCCGGCCGTGATCATCGGCACCGTCATCCCGCTCCTCTTCGTGGCGGCCGCCGGTGTCGAGCTCTGAGTTGCGGCGTCAGCCGCCCAACCCCCCACCAACTGGAGACACCGATGACCGACGCCGACCGCCCCCGAACCGAGCGAGGCCAGGCCACCGCCGAGTACGCCCTCGTCATGCTGGCCGCAGCCGCCCTCGCCGGGCTCCTTCTCGCCTGGGCCGCCGGCACCGACGGGATCGGGCGCTTGCTCGACGCCGTCATGGAGTCGCTGATCGGACGGACAACGTAACCGTCACCTCAGCGCACGACCGACGAACCACGTGAGCAGCGCAGGCGGTCGGCGCAGCCCGTGCCCCGCGCAGGGCCAGGCCACGGTGGAGGTGGCACTGGTCCTGCCGGTCGTGCTCGGGCTCGTCCTGGCCGTCGTCCAGATCGGTCTCGTGGCCAGGGATCAGCTGCTGCTGATCCACGCGGCCCGAGAGGCGGCCCGGGCCGCCGCCGTCGACCCCACCCTCGACGGCGCATCCTCCGCAGCCCGGGCCGCCGGTGGCCTCCAGCCTGATCGCCTCGACGTCGTCCTCGGCCCGGCCCGGGCGCCGGGTGAACGACTGGTTGTCGCCGTGACCTACACCGCACCGACCGACGTACCGCTCGTCGGTCTGCTCGTGCCCGACGTCGAACTCCGTTCCGAAGTGACGGTGCGGGTCGAGTGACCGGATCGGTCGGTCAGAACGGCTCGTCCTCACCGAGGGTGTTGCGGAGCAGGGCCAGCGCCGCCCATTTGTCGAGCGGTTCGTTGCCGTTCCCACACTTGGGTGACTGCACACAGGACGGGCAGCCGGTCGTGCAGGAGCAACCGTCGAGCACCTCGGCGGTGGCCGCCAGGTGGCGATCGGCGGCGCCATAGGCCAGCGGGGCTACCCCGGCTCCTCCCGGGTAGCGGTCGTAGATGAGCACCGTCGGCAGGTCGCTGTGGGGCGAGGCCGCGATCGACACACCGCCCACGTCCCACCGATCGCAGATCGTGAACAACGGCAGGATGCCGATCGCCGCGTGCTCGGCGGCGTGCAGCGCCCCTGGCAGGGCGTGGGGCCGGACCCCGGCGGACCGGATCACCTCCTCGGGCCAGTCGTACCAGATCGCCGTCGTCGTCAGTTCCTGGGGCGGCAGGTCGAGGTCGTGGTTCTCCAGCACTGTCCTGGAGCCGATCTCCTTGACCTGGTACCCGACGACCGTGGTCGTCACTCGCACCATGCCCAGATGGAGCGCCGCCGACCCGACCGGCTTCATCTCGTTGGTCTCGAGCACCTCGATCTGGATGTCGGATCGGGCCTGGGTCCATGTCTTGCCGTCGGCCCGCACCACCCGCGCCGTCCGAGCTCCCAGGTCGAGATCCACCACCCGCCACGGCTGGCCCCGGTGGAGGTAGATCGCTCCCGGATGGACCAGATTCGGGGCCCGGTTGTCCTCGACGGTCCCGATGAGCTCGTCGGCGCCGTCGACGATGCGGACCTCGCCGGCCGATGCGGATCGCAACCCGATCCGGTGGAACGGCATACCCCGGCCGTCCCACACGGCCCGAGGCATGCGCCGATGGTCGGGCCGGATTCGGAGGTCGTCGGCGAGGACGGCCCGACGTACCCCCTCGTCGAGGTCGAGCCACCAACGCTCGTCCGTCGGCTGCAGCGGGATCTCGTAGGCGGCGCACCCGAGGTGGGGATCGAGGATGTTCGGGTTCTCAACATTGACCACCACCGGCTCGGGTGGTCGCCGGAAGAGATCGTGCGGGTGGTTGACGAACCATTGGTCGAGCTGGTCGTCACCGGCGACCAGGACAGACAGCGACGGCCGGCCCGACCGGCCGGACCGCCCGATCTGCTGCCAGAGCGAGGCGATCGTTCCCGGGAACCCGCAGAGGACCGTGGCATCGAGCCCGCTGATATCGACACCGAGCTCGAGGGCGCTGGTGGCGACGACTGCCCGGAGGGTGCCTGCGGCGAGCTCGGCCTCGATCTCTCGCCGCTCGGCCGCCAGGTAGCCGGAGCGGTACGGCCGCACGGTGTCGGCCAGGTCGGGTGGCAGCGCCCGGGATACGCCGATCGCTACCCGCTCGGTCTGGGCTCGGCTGGCGCAGAAGGCGATCACCCGATGGCCGGCGGTGACCAGCTCGCTCACCGATCGGATCACCTCTGTGGCCGGCGCCTGGCGGGCCCCCCGGTCGGCGTCGATGAGGGCGGGCTGAACGACGGCGATCTGACGCTCGGCGCACGGCGAGCCGTCGGCGGTGATCGCCGTGACCGGCTTGCCGCACAGCTCGGCCGCCAGCCGGTCGGGCTCGCCGATCGTGGCCGAGCAGAACACGAAGGTCGGGTCGCTGCCGTAGCGGGCGCACGCCCGCCGTAGCCGGCGCAGCAGGTGGGCGACGTGGGTCCCGAAGATCCCGCGCAGCACGTGTAGTTCGTCGATGACGACGTAGTCGAGCCGCTTGAGGAACGTGGCCCACTTCCCGTGATGGGGCAGCAGCCCGTGGTGCAGCATCTCGGGGTTGGTGAGCAGCACGTTGGCATTGGCACGGGCCCAGGACCGCTCCTCCCGTGATGCATCGCCGTCGTATGTGGCGGCCCGCAGCCCGGGGATGCCGAGCGAACCGAAGCTCCGCAGCTGGTCCTGGGCCAGCGCCTTGGTCGGATACAGCAGCAGCGACGTGCCCGAGCGGAGCCCGGCGACGACCGACTCGGCGATCGGCAACTGGTAGCACAACGACTTGCCCGATGCCGTACCGGTGGCCACGACGACCGACTGCCCGTCGCGCACCAGGTCGACCGCCGCCGCCTGATGGCACCACAGCCCATCGGCCGGTACGCAATGCGCGATCCCCGCCGGCAGCGCCCGCCTCAGCTCGGCCCGCACCGCCGGCCGTTCGGCGAGCCGCTCGACGTGTACCAGCCGGCCGTCCTCGGCCAGGGCGGAGACGACGTCGTCGAGCGAGCGGCGCACATCCAGGCCTCCGGCAACAGCCATGTCCACCTCGTCAAGGCTAGTACCGCCCTCCACCGGTGACGGACTGAGCCTCGGGCAGCTCCGTTTTCGGTTCAAGTCTCGGCGGAACAGCCGACAGGTACCGGCATGTCAGCGCAGGTCACACCGTCTTCGACGTGGGGTGCCCAGCCCGGTCGTATCGTGCCGGAGACCGTCGAGACCCGTCGGCTCGCCGTGCCTGCGCCCGGTCGGTGGGCAGCCGAGGCGTTCGTCGCCGAACAGCTCGCTCACCTCACCGACCGGCGGAGTGTCGACCAGCCCGCATCATCGTCGGTCTATCGCGGTGGGCAGGGGGCTGCCGACGCAGCGTTGGTCGCCTTCGACGTGACCGGCTACGCCGGCCGCAAGGACGAGGCCTACCCTCAGCCCCGCCGGTCGGTCTCTGGGCTCTCGCCCTGGGTTCGACACGGTCTGCTCGACCTGCCCCGCCTCTGGGACCACGTCGAAGGCGGGCCGGACCTCGACGTCCGCGCGTTCCGCGGCGAGCTGCTCTGGCAGGAGTACGCCCGCCATCGCTACGCCCGGCGCCGGACCACCCCGGCGGCACGTCCGGCTGCGGCTGTGGCCCAGCGGGCGGCGACCGGCCGGGGATGGGACCGGCGTATGGGATGCGTGGAGATCGCCATCGACGAGCTGGATGAGGACGGCTGGCTGGTCGACCGGGCCCGGCGCTGGCTCGCCGCCCACTGGATTACCGCCAGCGGCGAAGACCCGGCCGAGGGCGAGGACCACTTCTTCCGACACCTCCTCGACGGATCACGGGCCGCCAATGGGCTCGGCTGGGCTCACGCCCGGCACTATGACCTCTCCCGCTGGGACGTCGAGGAGCGGGCGCCGGGGCTGTGCGCGTCGTGTGAGCTGGTACGGCAATGTCCGATCGAACGACCTCGCCAGCCCGAGGCCGAGCTGGCCGCGGTGGTCCCCGCTATCGCTCCCGACCCCGCAGCCCTCGACGGCTCGGCCGAAGCCGACCCCGACCTCGCGGCCACGGCGGGACCGCGGGTGACCGTCGGGACGGCCTCGGATGCCGACGCGGTGTGGCTCACCGCCGAGTCGTTGGGCGATGGTGACCCGGCGCTGTCGGCCCATCCCGACCTCCCCGCCGTGTTCGTGTTCGACGAACCGCTCTTGGCAGGGCTACGGCTCTCGTCGAAACGGCTGGTCTTCCTGACCGAGACTCTGGCCGAGCTGGCGGCCAGCCGGGCCGTCGAGCTGTATCTCGGCGATCCGGTCGAGGCGCTCAGCGGTCGGTCGCTGGCCGCGACGTTCACCCCGGTGCCCGGCTGGCGCCGCCGCTCGGCCCAGCTCACCATGACCGTTGTCCACCCGTGGCCCTGGCTGCGCGAGCCCCTCGATGGAGATCTCACAACCTTCGACAACTGGAGGTCGAGGTACCGATGAACCACAACCGTCCGACGGGGATCAGCCCGGATCGACCAGGATCTGAAACACAAGTTTCAACTGGTCGTAACGCCCTGGGCGTGGTGTACCGTTGAGTAACGATGACGACGGACGCCACGATCGCACGCACCGGCCTGGTGGAGATCGAGATTCCGTCCCGTGTCGACATGGTGGCCGTCGTGCGCATGATCGTCGCTGCTGCCACCAACGCGGTCGATGCGATCCACGGCGATCGCCTCGACGATCTGCGATGGGTGACCTCGGAGGCCACCACCAACGCCATCGAGGCCAACATGGCCAACACCGATGGCGGGCGTGTCGTCGTCCGGTGCGAGGTTGCGAGCGGCCTGGTCCGGTTGACGGTGAGCGACGAAGGTCCCGGCCTGGCCGAAGCGGCACCAGTCCCCGACATCACCGATCCCGAACGGTTGCATATCGAGGGAGCATTCGGGTTGCCGCTCATGGAGCAGCTGAGCAGCGCGTTGACGTTCCGTTCCGGGCTGCAGGGCACGACAGTCGAAATGGAACTGCACCAGTAGCCTCGGTCGTAGCGCTTGTCCGGCCCCACCGTGAGAAAGGGTTCAACGTCCCGTGTCCGAAGGCTCGCTGACGGTCCGCAAGGAAACCTGGAGTGGGAGCAACTCCCCGCTGGCGCGGGCGGTCGCCCGGCCGATGGTCAAGTTCCTGGCCCAGGAGACCGCGTCCGGTGTCCTCTTGCTGGTGGCCACCGCCGCCGCGCTCCTGTGGGTCAACAGCCCCTGGGGTGATACGTACTCCCAGTTCTGGGAGACGCACCTCTCCATCAACGTGGGCTCGACCCACCTGATCGACCTCAGCCTCCACGGCTGGGTGAACGACGCCCTGATGGCCCTGTTCTTCTTCGTGGTCGGCATGGAGATCAAGTCCGAGCTCGTCAACGGCGACCTCAGCGATCCCCGGGTGGCGGCACTGCCCGCCGTGGGTGCGGTCGGTGGCATGGTGGTCCCGGCGGCTCTCTACCTCGTGTTCAACCTCGGTGGCGACGCCTCCGGTGGCTGGGGCGTCCCGATGGCCACCGACATCGCCTTCGCCGTCGGGGTGCTCGCGCTGCTCGGCCCGAGGATCCCCCAGCAGCTCAAGCTGTTCCTCCTGACCCTCGCCATCGTCGACGACATCGGCGCCATCCTCGTCATCGCCATCTTCTACACGACGAGCATCCAGTTCGGCTGGTTGGCGCTCGCCGGGGGATTGACGGTATTGATCGTGGCCCTCCGCCCCCTCCGGGTGTGGTATCAGCCGGTCTATGTGCTGCTCGGCGTTATCGTGTGGTTCGCCACCCACGAGTCGGGGGTGCACGCCACGATCGCCGGCGTCATGCTCGGGCTGCTGGCGCCGGCCAAGCCGCTCCTCGGTCAGCGGGTCTTCGAGAGCGTCGAAGACGTGCTGTCCGGTGACATCGCCGATCCGGTAGTCCTGCGCGACGCCAGCTTCAGGCTGCGGGAGACCGTGCCGGTCACGGCCCGTCTCACGAACTTGCTGAGTCCGTGGACCAGCTTCGTGATCGTGCCGCTCTTCGCCCTGGCCAACGCCGGCGTCCGGTTGTCGGGCGACGCCGTGTCGGGGGCGCTGACCTCGACGGTGACCTTGGGGATCGTCGTCGGCCTCGTGATCGGCAAACCGGTCGGCATCTACCTCTTCTCGGTCCTCGCGCTCCAGGCCCGAGTGGCGATGCTGCCCGATGGTCTGCGTCGCACGCACCTGCTCGGAGCGGGCGCCGTCGCCGGAATCGGCTTCACCGTCGCACTGTTCATTGCGAGCCTGGCGTTCGATGATCCCGTCCTTGCCGAAGAAGCGGTGATCGGGATCCTGGTTGCCTCGGTGGCGGCGACGGTGTTGGGATGGCTGATCCTGCGGTCGGTCAACTACGAGGCACCCGTCGAGCAGGAAGAAGAGTCGGTCCTGGTCGAGGCGTGACGAAGAGCGGTCTGGTCGCCCCCTGACCAGCGGGGACAGGGTCGGCGGGGTGGTCGGCAGGCAGCGACACGATTGCAAAACTTGACGTCGACGTTGGCAAAATGGGTCCTTCCCTTCGTAGCCTGCCGAAGGTGTCCCAACCGCTTGTAATCGTCGAGTCCCCGGCAAAAGCCCGCACCATCGCGGGCTATCTCGGCGACGACTACATGGTCGAATCCTCGATCGGGCACGTCCGTGACCTGCCGAAAACGGCGGCGGAAGTGCCCAAGAGCTACAAATCGGAGAAGTGGGCACGGCTCGGCATCGACGTCGAGAACGACTTCAAGCCCCTGTATGTGGTCTCCCAGGACAAGAAGGATCACGTCAAGAAGCTGAAGACCTTGCTCAAGGACGCGAGCGAGCTCGTGCTCGCCACCGACGAGGATCGCGAGGGCGAGGCGATCGCCTGGCACCTGCTCGAGGTCCTCAATCCCCGGATCCCGGTCAAGCGGATGGTGTTCCACGAGATCACTCCCGAGGCGATCCGGAGGGCCATCGAGAGCCCTCGCGAGCTCGACCGCCGCCTCGTCGATGCGCAGGAGGCCCGCCGGCTGCTCGATCGCCTCTACGGGTACGAGGTGTCCCCGGTTCTGTGGAAGAAGGTCAAGCCGCGGCTGTCCGCCGGGCGGGTCCAGAGCGTCGCCACCCGCATCATCGTCGAGCGGGAGCGGGAACGGATGGCGTTCCGCTCGGCCAACTACTGGGATCTGACCGGTACTTTTGCCGCCGGCGACGACCGGCCGTTCACGGCCATGCTGCTCGAGCTCGACGACCGGCGGATCGCCACAGGCAAGGACTTCGCCCAGAGCGGCGAGCTGGCCAAGGGCGAGGTCGTGCACCTCGACGAGCCGTCGGCCCGGGCCCTGGCCGCCGACCTGGAGGACCGTCCGGCCGCGGTCAAGAGCCGCGAGGCGAAGCCCTACCGCCGGCGCCCGGCTGCGCCGTTCATCACCTCGACCTACCAACAGGAAGCCAGCCGCAAGCTCCGGCTCTCCTCGGCCCAGGCGATGCGAGTCGCCCAAGGGCTCTACGAGCGGGGCTACATCACCTACATGCGGACCGACTCGACCACGCTGTCCGACACCGCGGTGGCGGCGGCCCGCAGCCAGATCGCCGAGCGGTACGGATCCGAGTACGTGCCCGACGCGCCTCGCTCGTACCAGAAGAGGGTGAAGAACGCCCAGGAGGCCCACGAGGCCATCCGTCCCGCTGGCGACCGGTTTCGCCCCCCCGAGGACGTGGCGGGCGAGTTGAACAACCAGGATCGACAGGTGTACGAGCTGATCTGGCAGCGCACGGTCGCCTCCCAGATGACCGACGCCACCGGTGAGACCGTGACGCTGCGCCTCGGGGTTGAGAGCCGCAGCGGCCGACAGGCCGTGTTCTCGACCGCCGGCACCGTGATCACACACCAGGGCTTTCTGAAGGTCTACGTCGAGAGCACCGACGACGAAGACGAGAGCGACGACGCGTCGGAGAAGCGGCTGCCCGCCCTCTACGAGGGTGACCGCGCCCACCTGGGTGAGGTCGAAGCGGCGGGCCACGACACCCAGCCGCCGGCCCGCTACACCGAAGCGTCGCTGGTCAAGCGGCTGGAGGAGCTCGGGGTCGGCCGCCCGTCGACCTATGCGTCGATCATGGGCACGATCCAAGCCCGGGGCTACGCTTGGAAGAAGGGCACGGCGCTGGTGCCGAGCTTCCTCGCCTTCGCGGTCGTGACGCTGCTCGAGCAGCACTTCCCCGACCTGGTCGACTACGCGTTCACCGCCCAGATGGAGAACGACCTCGACGAGATCGCCAGCGGTGCCGAGGCCGCCGTGCCGTGGCTCACCGAGTTCTACTTCGGGGCCGAGGACTACCCCGGTCTCCGGGACAAGGTCAACGATCGGCTGGGCGACATCGACGCCCGTGCGGTGAACTCGATCCCGATCGGGGTCGACTCCGACGGGGTGCCGATCGTGGCCCGGGTCGGCCAGTACGGGCCGTACCTGCAGCGAGGAGAGGACACCAAGTCGATTCCCGACGACATCCCGCCAGACGAGCTGACCGCGGCCAGGGCCGAGGGGATCCTGTCGGTCCCCGACGAGATCCCACTCGGCGAGCACCCCCAGACCGGGCTTCCCGTCATCGTCAAGGACGGTAAGTTCGGGCCCTACGTGCAGATGGGGGCCTTCGACGCCGACAGCGACGAGAAGCCCCGCACCAGCTCGTTGTTCGAGGGGATGTCGATGGGCGAGCTGACGCTCGAGCAAGCCGTCGAGCTCCTCACCATCCCTCGGGTCGTGGGGTCCGACCCATCCGATGGCATGGAGATCGTGGCCCGGAATGGCCCCCACGGCCCCTACATCGAGAAGGGGACGAAGGGCGACGAGGGCCACGATACGCGGAGCTTCGAGGCCGAGGCCGAGCTGCTGACGATGGACCTGCCCCGAGCCCTCGAGCTGTTCGCCGAGCCGAAGCGCCGGCGGGGCGCCCGCAACACCGGTCCGCTCAAGAGGCTCGGCATCGATCCCGTCACCGACCTCGAAGTCGTCGTGAAGGATGGCCGGTTCGGCGAGTACGTCACCGACGGCCAGGTCAACGCCTCGCTGCAACAGGGCGACTCCGTCGAGCGGGTCGACATCATGCGAGCATCCGAGCTGCTGACGATTCGCCGCCAGAAGATGGAGCTCGAAGGCCCGAAGCCGGCCAAGAAGGCGGCGAAGAAGTCAACCAAGAAGAACGTTGCGGCCAAGCGGTCCGGGGGCAAGAAGGCCAGGAAGAAGCCGGCCGCGAAAGAGACCGCGGCCAACGACCCGGCGGCCAAGAAACCGACCGACGGCTAGCGGGCAGCGAGGAGCCACGGTGGCCTACATCGCGTTCGAGGGAGGCGAGGGCTCGGGCAAGAGCACCCAGGCTCGCCGCCTGACGGCACGCCTCGACGCCGTGCACACCCGAGAGCCGGGTGGAACCGAGCTCGGCGACCGCCTCCGCTCGTTGCTGCTCGACCCGGGCGAGGCACCGGTCGGTGCTCGAGCCGAGACGCTCCTGATGGCGGCCGACCGAGCCCAGCACATCCACCAGATCGTTCGCCCGGCGCTCGCCGCCGGGCGTCACGTCGTTTCCGACCGCAGCGTCTACTCGTCGCTCGCCTATCAGGGTGGCGGTCGCGAGCTCGGGGTCGACGCCGTCCGCCAACTCAACGACTGGGCCCTCGACGGCTGCTGGCCCGATCTGGTCGTCTTGCTCGATCTGCCCCTCGATGCCGCCAGGGGCCGGCTCCGGCGAGGGCTCGACCGGCTCGAGCAGGAGGCGGCCTCCTTCCACGAGCGGGTGCGCCGCACCTATCTCGACCTGGCGGCGGCCGAGGACCGGTGGGTGGTGATCGACGCCTCCGCCCCCATCGACACGGTCGCCGAACAGGTGTGGTCGGCGGTCGACGCGGCCCTGAGCCCGGCGCGATGACCCAGGCGACCGGCGCCAGTGCGTGGGGTGCGGTCGTGGGGCAGGACGCGGCGCTCGCCCGTCTCGAAGCCGCCGCCGCCTCACCGGTTCACGCCTACCTGTTCCTGGGGTCCCTGGGCAGCGGGTCGTACGAAGCGGCCCTCGGGTTCGCCGGCCTGATCCTCTCGGCCGGGACCGATGACGAGGCCGCCGATCGGCATCGCCGGCTGGCGACCGAGGCGAAGCACCCCGATGTGATCGTGATCGAGAGCGAAGGTGCGACGCTCCGGGTGAGCGAGGCCGATCACATCATCCGGGCCGGACTCCGGTCCCCGGTGGAGTCGACCAACAAGGTGATCGTTGTCAAGGGCGTCGACGCCATCGAGGAAGCCGCGGTCGGCAAGTTGCTGAAGGTGATCGAGGAGCCGCCCCGATCGGCCGTGTTCGTCCTCCTGGCGGAGGAGATCCCACCGGAGCTCGTGACGATCGCCAGCCGCTGCGTGACCGTGGAGTTCGGCCCGCTCTCGATACCACAGCTGGAGCGAGCCCTCGTCGAGAGCGGGGTCGACGAGGAGCGGGCGCTGACGGCGGCGACAGCAGCGGGCGGTGATTGGGCCCGGGCTCGACTGCTGGCCGCCGACGACTCGCTCGCAGCCCGGGCCGAGCTGTGGGGGGCGATACCCGGCCGGCTCGACGGGCTCGGGGCGACGGTCTTCGAACTGGTCGCCGAGCTTCGCGCTGGCATGGACCAAGCTCAGGAGCCCTTGCTGGCCCGCCACGAGCTCGGGCTCGCGCAGCTCGAGGAACGGGTCGAGCAGCTGGGCGAGCGCGGCTCCGGGCGGACCGAGCTGATCGCTCGCCACAAGCGGGAGATCCGCCGGCTCCGATCCGATGAGCTCCGGTTTGGCCTGGCCACCTTGGCCCGGGTCTTCCGCGACCGGCTGATCGGCGAGGTCGATCCGCGAGCCGAGGATGCGCTCGCCCAGATCCAGGCGGCGGCGGAGAACCTGATCCGGAACCCCAACGAGGCGTTGCTCCTCCAGGACCTGCTGCTCCGAATCAGCCCCGACCCGTCGGCCCGCTGACCGCCGCCGGCGGGAGTACCTGGGTCAGTAGCCGAGCGAGTCGATCGACGCGTCGATGAGCCGCTCGCTGACCGGCCCGAGGTCGTCGGCCTCCAGGGTGAAGTACACGAGCTTCAAGACGTCGGTGCCAGCGCGGATCAACACCGTGCGGCTGAAGATGTCGACGCCGACCGGGAGCGTCGCCACCTGATCGACCTGGGCGATCTCGTCGGCGACGTCGAGGGTGGCCGGAACCGGGGTGGCCGTGAGCACGGTCACGCCCTCGTTCGAGTGCTCCGTGCTCTCCCGGCTCTCACAGGTGATCGTCGTGTATGAATCGATGAAGTTCGACGCCTGCTCGGGGGTCGAGAACCGATGCATGCGCTGCGTCACCGGTTCGCCTCCTCGTGGGTCTCCCATACGATGACCTCTGACTGCGCCGCAGCGGTTAGGTGCTGTGATCCTGCGGCCGTGAGGCGAACTGCGTCTCCGGCGACGAGGTCGCGGCCGCTGAGCTGGACTAGGCCGTCGGCGACGAAGACGTGGACGAACGGTGCCTCGGGCAGTTCTATGGCGTCGTCGGTACTCAATCGAGCAACCCACATCACGGCATCCCTCTGCTGGATCGTTATCGCTCCCTCGTGGCCTCTCCCCGAGGCGACGGCGACGAGTCCGCCGGCGTCGAGTGCTTCGCTGACGTCTCGTTGCTCGTAGCCGGGGGCGTTGCCGTTCTGGTCTGGCGGCACCCACATTTGCACGAAGTGGACTGATCCGGTGTCCGAGTGGTTCATCTCGGAGTGCAGGATCCCCGTGCCGGCGCTCATCCGCTGGGCCAGCCCTGGATAGATGACACCTTCGTTGCCCTCGGAATCACGGTGCTCCAGCTCGCCGTCGAGTACCCACGTGACGATCTCCATGTCGCGATGCGGATGGGTGCCGAAGCCACCGCCGGGGGCGACCACATCGTCGTTCGACACGAGCAGCAGGCCGTGGCCGGTGTTGTCCGGATCCCAGTGCTGTCCGAAGCTGAAGCTGTGCTTGGAGTCGAGCCAGCCGATGTCGGTATGGAAACGGTCGGTGTGAGGTATGACCTCGATAGTGGCCATGTCTTCTCCTCGGTAGGTACGATTCTCAGCAACCTTGAACTACCCAATGAGTCCATCATTGAAACGCTCATTGATATGAACACCCGGCCACAGCACGCCATTCCGGCCGAGGACCTGGCCCGCTTCTGCGACGCGCTCGCTGCTCTCCATGGCGTGTTGGCAGCCAATCTCGAAACCGCCGCTGCCCGGCACGACCTGACCCCATCCGAGGCTCGGCTTCTCGCCGCGATCGATCCTGACAACCCGGTCCCGTTCCATCAGCACGCCGAACGGTTCGACCTCGACCCTTCCAGCATTTCTCTGTTGGGCAAGGCCCTGACCGAGGCGGGCCTGACCGAAACCCGAGCCGACCCCTCCGACGGCCGCCGTCGTCACCTGCACCTCACGACGAAGGGTGAGGCGGCGCGTCAGCGGCTCCTCGAAGACCTGCGCGACGTCCCGCTCGCCCTCGAATCGATCAGCCCAACGGGCATGGCGAGGCTGGTCGCCCAGCTCGAACGGCTCAACCCGCGCCGATAGCCGCCGGGACGGGCTCAGCACGAGACCTCCACAGTTCGGATCATGCTGCTGGACCCGATCCGGGTCCTGCCCTTCACTTGTAGCTGGATGGAGCCCCAGGTAGCACTAACGCTCCTGGGGCTCACATCCGCAGGTGACGACGACACGCTTCACGTGCACCTAGCGCCGGTGGAGGTGTGGTTGGATGGGAGAGGAACTTCCAACCAGCCCCCACCGCCACATGCTCGTGTGCCCTCGCCAGCCGCATAGTCTCACGGCTGTGCATCGCTGACAAGCCACTGCTGAGCCTGGGCGCTCGACGCCGCCTCCCGAGCCCGATCGGCTG
>JAOTYQ010000455.1 GCA_029861725.1 Acidimicrobiia bacterium
GGCCTACACCAAAGGCACCGACTTCAAACCGGCTTCCCGACCCGATCCGCAGTCGATCATGCACATCGACGGCTGGTAGTGGTCAGACCAACGGCAGAGTTCGGCCTCGAGACTGCGGTCGGAGGGGACCTGAACTCACCATCTCCCACTCCCCTGCCCCAGTCGAGTCCTCGGTTGTGATGTTTGAACAGGTGGCGGAGGCTCCGTCGGACGAGAAGACCACCATGCAACCCCTGACGAGCCTCGTGATCGGCCACCGCCGTACGGCTGTCAGTCCGTCGACTGGCTCTCCGCGCCGCTGGCACGGTCGTCGGTGCGAGTCTGCGCGAAGCGGAGTAGTTCGATCGGGATCGGGAAGATGAGCGTCGAGTTCCGTTCCGCGGCGACATCGGTCATCGTCGACAGCAGGCGGAGCTGCATTGCGCCGGGACTACGGTCGAGCACGTCGGCCGCTGTGCTCAACGACGCGGCGGCTTCACGCTCGCCCTCGGCGTGGATGACCTTCGAACGGCGCTCACGCTCGGCCTCGGCCTGACGGCCCATGGCCCGGCGCATGGTCTCGGGCAACTCGACGTCTTTCACCTCCACGAGTGTCACCTTGACACCCCACGGGTCGGTCACCCCGTCGATGATCTGCTGCAACTGCGTGTTGATCTCGTCGCGTTTGAGGAGCAGGTCGTCGAGCTCCACCTGGCCGAGCACCGACCTGAGCGTGGTCTGCGCGATCTGCGAGGTTGCGACCAGGTACTGCTGCACGGCGACCACGGCACGGACCGGGTCGACGACGTTGAAGTAGGCGACGGCGTTGACTCGCAGCGTCACGTTGTCCTTGGTGATGACGTCCTGGGGCGGGATGTCGAACGTCACCGTTTGGAGGTTGACCTTCACCATCCGATCGATGAGGGGAATGATGAAGAACAGGCCGGGCCCCTTGGCCCCGACGACCCGTCCGAGGCGGAAGATCACACCGCGTTCGTACTCGTTGACGATCTTGATCGCCAAGTACAGCAGCACGAGCGCGACGAGTAGGGCAGCCCCGAGGCCGTAGAGCAGCGCGGTGTTCATGATGGTTCTCCTGCATCCTCTGGTTCGATGGTGGGCCCGGACGGGGCGTGCAGCGGGTCGACGATGAGCGTGAGACCGTCCAGGCCGACGACTTCGATTCGTGACCCGTCTGCCACAACCGTTTCGGGGTCGGCGGGCCGGATTCCCCACCACGCACCCTGGATGAACACTTGTGCGCCCGTACGACCGAGCCGCACCGTTGCCTGTCGACCGACGAGGAGCCCCGGACCTGTCGTGGACGAGAGCGCCAGGCGGGACCGCATCGCGATGCGACCGGCGATCACCACGAAGCTGCCCACGACAACTGCGGTCGGGACGATGACGGCGGCACTGATCTCGATCCCCGGCGCGTCGTCGATGAGGAAGACCCCGCTGAGCACCATCAACAGTGCCCCCCCGGCCGCGGCCAGACCGATGCCGGGTGCAGCCACCTCGGCGACGAACAGTGCGGCCGCCATGACCAGGAACAGGATGCCCACGACCCCGACCGGCAACACGGCGAGTCCGAACATCGCCAACAGAATGAACGTCACCCCGAGGGCGCCGCCGACGCCCAGGCCCGGTGTGGCGAGCTCGTAGATCAGCCCGAGCGTGCCTACCGACAGCAGCAAGAAGGCGATGTTGGGGTCGGCGAGAAACTGTTGGATAGTGCGCAGGACGCCCATCTCGTGCCGTTCGACGCTTGCGCCGACGGTGTCGAGTCGCACTTGGCGGCCGGTCGGCCCGACATCGACCGACGTTCCGTCGACCGCTTCCAGCAACTCATCGACTGACGTCGCGACGACGTCGATCGCGCCGAGCTCGAGGGCTTGCGAGGCACTCGCCGACCGTCCCTCGCTCACCGTGTCGGTGATGAACTCGACGTCGCGCCCACGAAGCTCAGCCAGGGCGGTTGCGTAGGCGATGGCGTCATTCACCACCTTGGCGTCGAGATCGTCGCCCCCCTGGCCGCTGATCGGTGTCGCCGCTCCGATGGCGGTGCCGGGTGCCATCGCTGCGACGTGAGCCGCGAACGTGATGATCGCCCCTGCGGACGCGCCACGCGCTCCCTGCGGGCTGATGTAGACGATCACCGGGACCTCACTCGCGAGGATGTCCTGCACGATCGCTCGCATCGACGTATCGAGGCCCCCTGGTGTGTCGAGCTCGATGACGTATGCGGCAGCCCGATCACGCTCGGCCCGGGCGATCCCATCGCCGATGTGCCCGGCGATGACCGGGGTGATCGGGCCGGCCACCGTCGTCATAAGCACTGATCGCGTCGGCCTGTCCTGGGCATATGCGTCACCTGCGAACAGGCTCGCGACGCCGATCAAGACGGCCGCGCACCAGGCCACCGTCCGAAGCAGAGGCGCCAATACGGCTGGGTCGCGTGGTCGCACGTCCGAGCATTGGCGATGGCGGTGCCGGTGCGGCCAAACGGTGGGCATCTCACTCAGTGTGGTCCGGCTGGATGCGTCGAGCCGCGCTGAGAATCGTGTATCGATACGACCCGGCCGGATCTCTTCGGCCCGCCCTACTGGCACGTAGTGCTCCAGAGCGAAGGCCATCGGCAACGCCACGTCGTGCAGAGCGAAAGGCGACCGCATGACCGCGGGATCGGACTCCCACCGACGCGTCGAGCCGCCGATTTCAGCGGGTAAGAAATCACTGTTCCCAACGGCCGAGCCACAACCCGACACTACGCCAGGACCCGACGCCCCGCTCCACAACACCCAGCCCGACTCGATTGCCACGACGGACCCGCCCGTCGACCGTCGGGTCACCGGCAGAACGAGGATGCCCAGGTCCCACAGAGGCGAATGGCTCCCACTTGGCTCCCAGCAGCTTCTTTCAGCGAGCCCAGGGCGCGCCGGCAGCGCCCATGACCAGCCAAAACGTGGACCGTATTGGACTTGAACCAGCAACCCGAAGGGTTGCCGTGACCTCTCGCGTGTGAGGCGCCGCGGCTCGTTTTCGCCTGGAGCCGTAGGTGTGCGCTGAGCTGCGGAGGACTCCAGACGAGGAGTCCGTCGAGGGTCGCTCACAGCTGCTGGAGTTCGGGTGCTGGGGCTACCAGTTGAGCTACCGGCAACGGGAGGTGAGCGCTACCGTCAGACAAGTGAGGGCTGCGCTCGTGGAGAATCGGACTCGCTCTCTGGGGATCGTGCTCGCCGCGGCCGGCCTGGCGGGCTTCATCGCACTCGGAACCCGGGCATCGTTCGCTCTCTACCTCGTTCCGATCACGACCGAGTTCGGTTGGGGGCGCGGGACCTTCGGCCTCGCCGTCGCCGTCCAGAACTTGGTCTGGGGGATCGGCCAACCCTTCGCCGGCGCGATCGCGGACCGCTGGGGCACTGGCCGCGTCCTCGTCAGCGGTAGCCTGCTGTTCTCCGGCGGCATCGTACTCATGGCGAACTCGTCGACGCCGAGTGGCTTCTACCTGTCGGCCGGACTCGTCGTCGGCCTGGGTCTCGCCGCGTGCTCGTTCTCGGTGATCCTAGCCGTCGTCGGACGAGCGGCGCCCCCGGAGCGGCGCACGTGGGCACTGGGTATCGCGACCGCGGCCGGCTCGGTGGGCAACTTCGTGCTCATCCCGATCTCACGGCTCATGATCGAGTCGTTCGGGTGGCAGTCGGCGTTGACCACGAGTGCGCTCGCCACCCTCGTCATCGGTGGTCTGGCCACAATCCTCAACGGCGGTCGCGACAGCGCCAACGAAGTGAATGTGGCCGACCAGACATTGAAGGAGGCACTTCGCGAGGCCGCCGCCCACCGGAGTTACGTGCTGCTCGTGGTCGGGTTCTTCGTGTGCGGATTCCACGTGGTGTTCATCGGCGTGCACTTGCCTGCGCACATCGAGGACATCGGTCAGAGCGCGAACGTCGCCGCCACCGCCCTCACGCTCATCGGGTTCTTCAACGTCATCGGCGCCTTCAGCTCGGGCATCCTCGGCACCAAGGGCCCGAAGGCCAGGCTGCTGACGATGCTCTACCTGGGCCGGGCTGTGGCAATCACCTTCTTCATGGTCGCCCCACGCAGCACGACAACGACGCTAGTGTTCGCCGCTGTCATGGGCCTGCTGTGGCTATCGACGGTGCCGCTCACATCGGGACTCGTCGCCCAGATCTTCGGCCTGCAACACATGGGAACCCTCTTCGGCATCGTCTTCCTCAGCCATCAGCTCGGCAGCTTCATGGGTGCGTGGCTCGGTGGCTTCCTGTTCGACCAGACGGGATCGTACAACATCGTCTGGTGGATCGCCGTCGCCCTCGGGGCCCTTGCGGCACTGCTTCATTGGCCCGTGGACGAGACACCGATCGAACGCGAGAGCCGACCACTGGTGAAGGCTCATTGACGACGAGGTCACCCACAGTCCGACGATGGCCCTGGATGGGACGTGAACGCGTACCCGGACGAAGACGCGGCCGCCGGGACGCCAACCTCGCACTCTCCCCGTCCCTGCCGTGCCTCGAACCTCCCAACGACGACTGATCCACTGACTCGGGCTGACCGTCATCGTCGGCGATCGATCTGCGATCCACCGCGGTCGAGCTGGCGCAGCGCATTCAGCATGTCCGGCATGAACAGCTCTCTCTAGCGAGCGCCTCGAACACTGGCTATCGTCATGCAACCAAGTTAGCCTGGCGATCCAGCGACGAAGTCCGCTGGTGTCGGTGCCCAGTCGTTCGACGAGAGGGTACGGGAAGTCATGGTGCCCCCTTCGACAGTCGCCGCATAGCGGACGGCAAGGGAGGCGTGGATGGAGACATTCGAGGTCGAGGGTGGTGCTCTCGAGTTCCAGGTGCAAGGCGAGGGCCCGCCACTGGTCCTGGTACACGGATCGGTCTTCGCTGACCCCTGGGAACCGATGCTTCGCCACGTAGAGCTCGTGGCCAACTATCGGGTCGTGACCTACCGGCGTCGAGGGTACGGCAGGAGCTCCCCGGCCCAGCCAGGGCGCACGCTCAGCGACGAGGGCGCTGACCTGGTCGCCTTGCTCGATCACCTCGACATCGAGCAGACCCATGCGGTCGGGCATTCACTGGCGGCGGACATCGTGCTCCAAGCCGCCATCGATGCC
>JAOTYQ010000456.1 GCA_029861725.1 Acidimicrobiia bacterium
GGTCGAGACGATGGTCGATGCGGCGCAGGAGCCCGTCGACGACTGGCCGGGGGGGAGAGGGCCGGAGCCGACCGGGCCACCGATGCCGCGGCTGGCGACCATCGGAGCCGACGGACGACTGACCCTCACCGGTTCGGTGCCCGACTGGGCTACGGCCACCCGGATCTCCCAGGTCGCCGGAGCGAACCTGCCAGCCGGGGTCGACGGGGTGAACAACCAGCTGAGCTGGCATCCGGACGCACCGTCGGACATCCGCTCAGGCGACGTGTTGATCGATCAGGCCGCCACGTTCGCCCTCGGGCAGGCGACGATCGAACCAGCCTCCTATCCGACCCTCGATCTCGCCGCCGAACTGCTCCAGTCGAGGCCAAGCCTCTTCGTGGTCGTAATCGGTCACACCGACAACGTCGGCGACGAAGAGCTCAACGCCGAGCTTGCACTCGATCGGGCCAATGCCGTGGTCGGCTACCTAGTCGAGCGAGGAGTAGTCCCAGGGCAGATCGTCGTCGCCTCGGCCGGCGAGGACGATCCGACCGCGTCGAACGAGACCCAGGCCGGCCGGGACGCCAACCGCCGGATCGAGCTCCAGTTCAAGAACTTCTTCATCCCTCCGCAGGACTTCGGACAGCCCAGCTAGCAGCGCCGTGATCGATCCTCTCGCTTCCCTCCCGCCAACGACTCGTCGACGTCGACGGCTGGTCACCGCGCTGGTCGCCGTCCTGATCGTCGTGTCTGCCTGCACCGGATCCGATTCCACGTCGTCGACCTCGGTCACCGAGCTGGCCCCTCCCGACGGCGAGGCCAACGACGCCGAGCAGCCCACCGATACCCAGCCGACCGACGCCGCGATCGATCCCCGCTTCGACATCGATGCCGTGCTCGCGGCCGATCCGAACTGCGTCGACCCCGTGGTCGGCGAGCCACTCCGCATCGGCTACGCGGCCGATCTGTCCGAGCTCGGCGGACCGGCCGACGGCCCCGGAAGTCAGGCTGCCGTCCACCTCGCCAACCTCATCAACTGCTCCGGCGGGCTCGACGGTCGGCCCGTCGAGGTGGTCGTCCAGGACATCTCCGGTGACCCGCTGGCGACACGGTCGGCGATGATCGACCTGCTGACGTCCGACGTGCACGTGCTGCTCGGTCCACCGTTTCCCGATCCCGGATTCCGCGTGCTCCAGGTGACGGACGGCAACTACGCCGTGATCTTCACCGGTTCGACCGAGCCGGCCCTTGGTGACAACTCGAGCCTCTCGTATCTCGTGGCATTCAACGACACCCAGGGCGCGACCGTGGCCGCCCAATTCGCGCTGACCAAGGGCTGGGCCCGGGCGATCACGTTCTCTTCGCCAGGCCCGTACTTCGGGTACAACACCCTGGTGTTCAAGGGAGTGTACGAGGCGAACGGCGGGGAAGTCATCGGTGACTACCTGTTCGTGCCCGGTGAGACCACCGACTTCAGCGACGTGATCCCCGACATCGTCGCCGACCCACCCGACGTCATCTACACGCCGATGTTCGCCGGGCAGCTCGTCGCTCTGCGCCAGCAGCTCGAGGCCGCCGGCGTGCAGGTCGAGTACCTGCAGAGCGATGCGTTCGAAGCGACAGGGGGATACACCCTCGCCGGCATCGAAGGGGTCTACCACGTCACCCACGCCTTCCCCGACGAGGGCAGCAGGATCGTGGCGCTCAACGACTCGTTGACGGCCGCGATCGGTTCACCATCGGATGCGCCCTCCATGGTGGCGCTGGCCGGCGATGCCGTCGCTGTGATCGCCGATGCCTACCTCCGCACCGGCACCACCGATCCCCGGACCCTGGGCCTGGCGATAGCCAACGCGCAAGGTGTCGAAGGGGTGACCGGCACCCTCTCGTACAACGGCTCGGGCACCCCGACCAAGCCGATCTACGTCCACCAGGTCGTCAACGGCCAGGCAGCTCTCGCAGCCACGATCGGCAGCTGACGGTTGGGGCTATGAGCCGAGCCGCTCCATGGTCTCGGCGATCCCGTCGAGGTGGGACAGCGTGGCTGACCTGTCGTGTAGCTCCATCGTCGGTGGCATGATGACGACCCGGTCGACGCCGAGCTCGGCGTACCGGTCGATCCGATCCGGCCGGCTGCCCATCGTGAAGATGGAGATCGGGAGATTCTCCGGATTGCGGCCGGCGTCGGCAGCCTTGGTCCGGAAGAGCTCGATCGCTCCCGGCACGTCGGGCTTGTTGCCGTCGTTGAGCATCGATGCGTCGATCGGGCACCACTCGTCACCGTAGGTGGCGGCGTGCTCGATCCCCACGGGCCCGGCGTTGCCGAGCACGATCGGTATCGTCCCGTTGGCCGGCTTCGGGTAGACCCAGCTCTCGGTGAACCGATCCCAGCGACCGTCGAACGACGCCTCCTCGTCACGCCACGCCGTGCGCAGTGCCTCGACCCGCTCCTTCATCGCCGAGTACCGCAACCGGAACGGCAGCTCGGGCCGGTGATTGGCCAGCTCCTCCTCGTTCCAGCCGACCCCGATACCGAGCCTGAGCCGGCCCCCGGAGAGGGCGTCCAGCGTGGCGGTCGTGCAGGCGAGGTCGAGGACGTCGTGTTCCAGGACGAGGCAGATGCCGGTGTAGAGCGCCAGATTCTCGGTGGCGGCGGCGCAGAGCGCCAGTGAGACGAAGGGGTCCATCATCCGCCAGTAGCCTTCCGGCAGGTCGCCGCCGGCCGGGTAGGGCGTCATCCGTGAGGTTGGGACGTGACTGTGCTCGGGCATCCAGACCGAGTCGAACCCCCGCGCTTCGAGCTCGCGGGCCAGGTCGTCGGGGCGGATGCCCTCGACCGTGTTGAGGGAGAGGTAGCCGAACCTCATCAGAGGTCCTGACCGGCCAGGGCGTCGTAGAGGGCGGTCTCGAAGTCGTAGTACAGGCCGAGCGACGGCTGGTCGGCGAAGGGCAGGATCTGGGTCAGGTAGCAGCCGGCGACGCCGTTCGTCCGGTCAATCCAGTAGAAGCTGTTGGCCAGGCCGGCCCACATCAGCGTGCCAGCCGGCCGGCCAGTATGGCCTTCGACCTCGTTGATCTGGAAGGTCAGGCCCCAGCTCTTCGGATCGCCGGGGAAGAACTCGGCGTCGTTGCTGTAGGCCGGGGCGGCCGTTGTCATCTTGGACACCCGGATGTGACCGATGTTGTTGGCCGCCATCTGCTGCACGGTCTCGGGCCGCAGGACCCGGGTGCCCTCGAGCTCACCGTCGTTGAGGATCATCCGCAGGAACCGGGAGTAGTCGGCCATCGTCGAGTTGAGGCCGCCTCCTCCCATCTCGAATTCCGGGTTCTCGGGCTGTGGCAGCTCCATCGGTGCCAGCGTGCCGTCTTCGGTGCGGGCGTGCATCCCTGCGGCCCGCTCGAGCATCGCAGACGTGGGGGCGAAGGCCGTGTCGTCCATCCCGAGCGGGCCGGTGAGGTGCTCGGCGAAGTACTCGCCGAGGGTGAGCCCGGAGACCTCCTCGACCATCTGCCCGGCCCAGTCGATCCCGATGCCGTACTCCCACGCCGACCCGGGGTCGAACATGAGGGGGATTCCGAGCGCCGCCTCTTGAAGGGTCAGGATGCTGGGCTCGCCGGTCACCTCGAGATAGCGGGCGAGGCGCTCATCCCAGATCTCATAGGCGAAGCCCGACGTATGGGTGAGCAGTTGGCGGAGGGTGACCGGCACGCTCGGCTCGCGGGTGACGGGCTCGCCGGCGTCCGAGAACCCGTCGAGCACCGCAACATCGCCGAGCTGCTGGCAGATGTCGGCGGCGGGACGGTCGAGATCGAGCTTGCCTTGCTCGACGAGCTGCATCGCTGCGGCGCCGGTGACCGCCTTCGTCATCGACGCAATCCACCCGACAGTATCGACCGTCATCGCCTCGCCCTCGCCGAGCTGCCGCTCGCCGAACGCCCCCTCGTAGATGGTGCCGTCGCGGCTCACGACGACCGCTGACACCCCGGCCACACCGGACGGTCCGACACCCGCCGACAGAATCTGATCGATCTTCTCGCTCATCGCCCGACCCTAGCCCCTGGTGCCCGAGCCGTTCGAGGCGAAGCGAGCACGTCGGCTGGTGCTTGCCCCGCCGGCTCCGCCGGTGGAGGATGCTGTCGGCACCATGAGCGGGGACGGCTGACACGGGAGGCAAGAAATGGCGAGGTTCGACGGCACAGTCGCACTGATCAGCGGTGGAGCACGCGGCATGGGGGCGTCCCATGCACGGGGGCTGGTGGCCGAGGGAGCGGAGGTCGTGGTGGGAGACGTCCTCGACGACGACGGTCGGGCGGTGGCCGAACAGCTCGGGGACGCTGCCCACTACGTCCATCTCGACGTCACGAGCGAAGCCGATTGGCAAGGGGCGGTCAAAGCGGCCGAGAGCCAGTTCGGACCGGTGAACCTCCTCGTGAACAACGCCGGGATCGTGATGTACGGGCCGATCACCGACATGGATCCCGATGATTTCCGGCGGGTCATCGACATCAACCTCACCGGCACGTTCCTGGGTATGCACTACACGGTGCCGTCGATGCGTCGTGCCGGGGGAGGCGTGATCATCAACATCTCATCGACCGCGGGGATCATGGGCTACGCAACGATCGGGGCCTATACCGCCTCGAAGTGGGGGGTGCGGGGTATGACCAAGACCGCGGCGATGGAGCTGGGCCGCGACGGAATCAGGGTGATGTCGATCCATCCCGGGCCGATCCGGACGCCGATGACCGACGATCTCGGCGACGCCGTTGCCGGCGGGCAGCCGATACCCCGAATGGGGGAGCCCGAGGAGGTGACGAAGCTTCTGCTGTTCATGGCGGCCGACGCCACCTACAGCACGGGTTCGGAGTGGGTTATCGACGGCGGTGCCCTGCTCGGCCCGATCATCGACCTCCCAACGGAGTGAGTCGGACCGCGTCCGGCGTTCGGATGTTTCGGCGTGGCCGAAACTCCGTAGGGAACGCGTCCGGCGTTCGGAGCGGTGGATGTTTCGGCGTGGCCGAAACTCCGTAAGGAACGCCGGAGGCGTTCCGACGTGGAGCGGTGGATGTTTCGGCGTGGCCGAAACTCCGTAAGGAACGCCGGAGGCGTTCCGACGTGG
>JAOTYQ010000457.1 GCA_029861725.1 Acidimicrobiia bacterium
AGAGGGAGCGATGGGCGGCACGTTCGGGGCGACGAAAGGACTGCTCGACCAGTTCGGCGCCGAGAGGATCCGGGACACACCTATCTCCGAGGCTGGGTTCGTCGGCGCCGCGGTCGGCGCGGCACTGGCCGGATTGCGACCCGTGGTCGACGTGATGTGGGCCAGCTTCACGCCGTACTGCTTCGACCAGATCTTCAACCAGGCGGCCAAGATGCGATACATGTTCGGTGGCCAGGTCGACGTCCCGATCGTGCTCCGAATGGCGGTGGGGGCAGGCTTGCGCGCCGGTGGCCAGCACTCCGACACCCTCTACTCGATCTTCGCCCACATCCCGGGGGTCAAGGTCGTCGCCCCTGCGACTCCAGCCGATGCCAAGGGATTGCTGCTGGCTGCGATCGCTGATCCGAACCCGGTGATCTTCTTGGAGCACATGAACCTCTACCGCAGCAAAGGCCCGCTCCCCGGGGCGGAGTACGAGCTAGCGATCGGTCAGGCTGCGGTTGCCCGCACCGGCGACGACGTGACCCTCATCGCAGCGAGCGACGGGGTCCGGATCGCCTGCGAAGCCGCTGGGCTGCTGGCCGACCAGCACGACATCTCAGCCGAAGTGATCGATCTACGGACGCTGTCGCCTCTCGACCTCGACACCGTGGCCGTGTCCGTCCGACGCACGGGCCGGGCGGTCGTGATCGACGAGAGCCCACCCCGCTGCAGCATCGCCTCCGAGGTGGCCGCGGCCGTGACCGAGAAGGTCTTCACCGAGCTGGTGGCCCCCATCGGCCGGGTCACGGCAGCCTGCTCTCCCGTCCCCTTCAGTCCCCCGTTGGAGGACGCCTATCTACCGTCGGTGAGCCGGATCGTCGACGAGGTCTTGCCGATCGCCGGATTGAGCGGCTGAGCGATGCGTCTGGATGTGACGGAACTCCCACTCGCTACCCCTTGGCGAGGACCGATCCATGAGCTAGACCAAAGCCTCTATCCGGCAGTTACGACCGGTGTGCCAACTAGACCCCAATGGTAGGTTCTACCTTCTTGGCCATGGTCCTCACGCCATTTCGCGCAACCCGAGACCCTGATCGCCCGATAGGTGGCGAGCACCGATCGCGGGCACGGGCCCGTCGGGTTGCCGGCGAGCTGGCAGTGATCGGAGCGTTCTACCTGGCCTACTCGGCGGCCCGCAACATGTTCGGCTCGGCGAACGTGGCGCCACATGTGGCCTTCGAGAATGCGCACAACATCATCGGGATCGAGCGATCGGCTGGGCTGTTCTTCGAGACGGAGCTCCAAGCGCTCTTCCTCGGCTGGCAGCCCGTCGTCTGGTCACTGAATGTCTTCTACGGCACGTTCCACTTCGTCGTCACCGGAGCAACTCTGGCCTGGCTCTTCCTACGGCTTCCCGACTACTACCGGCGATGGCGCAACACCCTCGGTGCCACGACGGCGCTCGCCATCATCGGCTTCAGCCTCTTCCCAGTGATGCCGCCCCGTTTGCTGGCCGACTGTGGCCCCTACGGCGCATGTGCCGGCCCCGAACTGGTCGACACGATTGCTGAGATCGGAGGTCTCTGGACGTTCGACTCGGGAGCGATGGAGTCCGTTTCGAACCAGTACGCCGCTGTCCCAAGCCTGCACATAGCCTGGAGCCTGTGGTGCACCGCCGTCGTGGTGTCCCTGTGGCCTCGTCGTTGGGGCCGAGTCGTCGCCGCGTCCTACCCGCTGATCACCTTGCTGGCCGTACTCGTGACGGCGAACCACTACTGGCTCGACGCGGTGTTCGGTGCGCTGGCCCTGATCGGAGGTGTCGCGGTAGCGGGACTGATCGAGCGCTGGTCGGTCACGACGTCGGAGGCCGGTACTTGGCAACCGGAGCACTGGCCTGGGCGAGCGCTCGGGTACGACATCTCGGCTGAGCGGGTGCTCAGCTGTCGAGGGACTCGGACCGCACGGGTCACCGACGAAGGTTTCCCCGTGCGCGATATGTGGCGATGAGTTGTGCCGCTTGCTGACGCCGGCCTTGTCGGCAGTCCTCCATGGGCCTGCTGATGGGAAAGAAGCGAGGGACGTTGGTCTCTACGACCGCAGGAACGGTTCCACGAGGCTTGGCGTCATGACTTCGTCACGTCTGCTACTCGTGTACCACTCCTCAGAGGGTCAGACGGCCAAGGTAGCGGAACGCATCGCGTCGACTGTGGCCGCCGCGGGGGTGACCGTCGACGTCGAGGAGGCCGACGGCGCCCCCGGGCCCGACGGTTACAGCGCGGTTCTCCTCGGCGACTCGATCCACATGGGGCGACACAGCCGAGCGCTCAGCCGATACGTGTCGGACCACGCCGATCAGCTGAGCACGGTTCCCATTGCGCTGTTCCAGGTGAGCCTGACATCGGCAACCGACGACGAGGAGCATTCGACCAGAGCCCACGAGCTGATCCAGGAACTGGTCGACGAGACCGGGCTCGATCCCGACATCGTCGGTTTCTTCGCCGGATCACTCGCCTACACCCGGTACGGCTGGTTCAAGCGGCGTCTCATGCGTCGGATCGCCCGAAGCGAGGGCGGGGATGTCGACATGACCGTCGATCACGAATACACCGACTGGGACGCAGTCGACGATTTCGCTCGTCACACCGCTGCACTGATGGCGTCGAGCGAGGAGTCGAGGAACCGCTGAAGTCACTGCATCACCGTGAGGGCGGCACCCCGGGCTCGGCCGTCAGGGCCAGCTCGAGGTTCCGCTCGACGAAGGCTTCGACCTCGGCCTGAGTGAGATCGGCAAGCCTCGACGCGATATCCAGGAGCTCCGGCGGGACCTCACCGTCAAAGATCGATGCGAGCGCCGTGCGCAATGGCGACGAACCTTACTTGGGATCGGTTCCAGACTCTCGTCCAAAGCAACCTCGAGCCGAGGTCCGATGGACGCCACCCGACCAACGATCGCATTTGTTTCAACACAGCGTGTAGTGACTTCGGTCCCGGCACCACTTGTCGCCCATCCGGGTCCACTGCTCGAGGCGGATGGACCAAGTGCTCTGAGAGACAAGCCGATCGTGGCGTACGGTTTGCCTGTGAACGGAGTTGGCTCGACGGACGTAGCCGGTCAACGGACGAGCAGGTCCTGATGTGGATGCTTCCGCGCAGGGTCTCCTGACGCTTGGGGCTCTGCTGCTAGTCGGCCTGTTGGCTGATGAGGGCAGTCGTCGCCTCGGGTTGCCCAGCGTCACCATCCTCTTGCTGCTGGGGTTCGTCGTCGGCCCCGAAGCGCTCGACCTGCTGCCAGCCACGGCGGACAACTGGTTTCCTACCGTCTCGACCATTGCGCTGACAATGGTGGGGTTCCTCCTCGGTGCTCAGTTCACCGCCGATCACCTCCGCGCCAACGGCAAGACCGAACTTGTCATCGCCTCGACCCAGGGGCTGATGACAGCCGTGCTCGTTTCGGCCGGGCTCTGGCTAGCAGGCGTGAGCACGACGATGGCGCTCGTTCTCGGCGGGATCGCAGTCGCCACCGCGCCGGCAGCCACGCTGGCCGTGGTTCAAGAGCAACGAGCCGAGGGCCCCTTCACGCGAACACTGCTCGCCGTGGTCGCCCTCGACGATGTCATCGCCTTGGCTCTGTTCGGTCTTCTGGTTACTGCCGCCAGCTCCCTGTCCGCCACGACCGACGGGACGCTGATTCAGGAGGCGGTCTGGGAAATCCTCGGCGCCATCGGTTTGGGCATCGCTCTTGGTCTACCGGCCGCCGTGCTCACCGGCCGACTACGGCAGGGGCTTCCAACCCAGGAAGAGGCCTACGGCATCGTACTGTTGTGTGCCGGTCTCGCCCTCGTGCTCAACGTGTCGTTTCTTCTCGCCGCCGTTGTGATGGGTGCCACCATCGCCAACCGAGCCACCCATCACGACATCCCATTCCAAGAGATCGAGCGGATCGAATGGCCAGCTCTGGTGGTCTTCTTCGTCCTCGCCGGTGCATCACTCGACCTGTCGAGCCTGTCTCGGATCGGATGGCTAGGGGCCGGGTATCTGTTCCTTCGCTCTGCGGGCAAGGTTCTTGGATGCGACCTCGGTGGCCGGATGGCACGGTTGCCGTCCGATCAACGCCGATGGCTGGGAGCAGCCATGCTCCCCCAGGCCGGGGTGGCGATCGGTCTCGGCCTGCTCGCCGCTGACCGCTTCCCTGCCTCAGCCGACGACATACTCGCCGTCGTGATCGCCGCGACCGTCATCTTCGAGCTCTTCGGGCCGGTCCTCACCAAGACCGCACTCAGCCACATCGGCGAGATCGACAACGTCGAACCCAGACCCCCCGGTGAACCTGCGGCGCAGCGTAACGATCCAAAACATCCGTGCTGATGACCGCTGCCACGGAGGACGTGGGCGATGCGCCGGCCGACGTCGCGATGACCGATGGAGGCTCGTGTCGGGATCGTGCAGACAGCCATTCGAAGATGTCGGGGTGCACGCATGCCGCTTCAAGCCACCGGTAGCGTGCCTCCCGTGTTGGAGAGCAAGCGCATCGTCGTGACCGGAGCCGGGCGCGGCATCGGCGCGGCCATCGCAGCGACCGCTCGCAGCTACCGCGCCGACGTCTTCGGTGTCGACGTCGATCCGAACGCCGCCGTCGAAGGGCATTTCGACGTCGCCGACGAAGCCGACGTGGCACGGCTGTTCACGGCGGCGGCGGACAAGATGGGCGGCATCGACGGATTGGTCAACAACGTCGGCATCGCCGGTCCAACGGGCGGTATCGAGGATCTGGATCCGGCTGCGTTCGATCACTGCGTGCAGGTCAACGTCGGCAGCGCGTTCCGCTGCACCGCTCGGGCGGTGCCATTGATGACCGACGGCGGCTCAATCGTCAACATCGTCTCCACCGCCGGAATTCTCGGCTACCCGTTGCGCAGTCCGTATGCCGCCTCCAAGTGGGCGGTCATCGGGTTGACGAAGACCTGGGCCATGGAGCTTGGGTCGCGCCAGATCCGAGTCAACGCCGTCTGCCCGGGCACGGTCGCCGGTCCACGGATGGACGGCGTGATCCAACGGGAGGCGGCGGCTACCGGCGCAACCGTGGAGGCGGTCAGAGCCGGCTATACGAGCCAG
>JAOTYQ010000458.1 GCA_029861725.1 Acidimicrobiia bacterium
GCCAATGCGGTGCTGATGGCCGAGGGCTGGGGACGGGCCGCCGGCCGTCTCGGGGTCGCAACGTGTACGCACGGCCCAGGGCTGTCGAACACGATCACCGCTCTGATCGAGGGCGTGCGGAACCGGACGCCGTTGCTCCTCGTCACCGGCGATACTCCGGTGGCCGATCGCGATCACCTGCAGAACCTCGATCAGCACGCGCTCGTCGCCCCGACCGGAGCCGGCTTCGAACCGATCCGGTCGAGCGACACGATCGCCGCCAACGTCGCCACCGCGATCCGCCGGGCTCGCGTGGAGCGCCGTCCGATCGTGCTGAACGTTCCGATGGACATCGAGTGGGAGACCGACGTCGTCCTCGTGCCGCTCGATCCGGTGCAGCCGGTCGCCAATGCCGTCGAGCCCGACCCGGCGGCCCTCGACGTGGCCGTGGGCATCCTCGCCTCGGCCAACCGGCCGATCGTGCTCGCTGGGCGGGGCGCCGTGCACGCCGGGGCCCGCCCAGCTCTGATCGCACTGGCCGAGGCCCTCGGTGCGCCGTTGGCCACCAGCCTCCTCGGCTCCGGCTACTTCACCGGCGACCCATGGAACCTCGGCATCTACGGCACCCTCTCCCATCCCGTGGCCCAGGAGGCGATCGCCAGCGCCGACTGCGTGATCACCTTCGGCGCGAGCCTGAACTACTTCACGACCGATCAGGGAATGTTGCTGCGAGGCAAGCGGGTGATCCAGTGCGACCTCGACCCCGCCCGGATCGGCTCGACCGTGCCGATCGACGCCGGGGTCGTCGGCGACGCCACCAAGGTGGCGGAGACGATCACTGCCTGGCTGGCCGAGGCGGGCCACACGCCGTCGAGCTTCCGTTCACCGGCGCTCGCCGATCAGCTCGCCGCGTTCGACGCATCAGAGGTCTTCGACGATCGCAGCACCGAAGGAGCCATCGACCCACGCACCTTCACCCTCAGGCTCGACACCATCCTCCCCGAGGACCGGACGCTGGTCGTCGACGCCGGACGGTTCATGCTGAACGCCTTGACGCTCAGCGTGCCCGATCCGCTGTCGCTCATCACGACCCACGGCTTCGGGGCCATCGGGCTGGGGATGAGCAACGCTATCGGTGCCGGGATCGCCCGCCCCAACCGTCCCACCGTCCTAGCCATCGGTGACGGCGGGTTCATGATGGGCGGGATGGGCGAGTTCCACACCGCGGTCGAGCACAACGTCGACCTGATCGTCGTGCTCTACAACGACGGCAGCTACGGAGCCGAGCACATTCAGCTCTACCGAAAGCAGATGGACACCAAGGCGTCGCTCCATCACTGGCCCGATCTCCCGACCGTCATGACGTCGTTGGGGGCGAAGTCGGTCGTCGTCGAGAAGGAGTCCGACCTTGATGCGGTGGCCGATGCGGTCCAGAACCGACGGCCCGGACAGCCGCTGTTCATCGAGGCCAGGCTCGACCCCGACATGGTGAGTGCCATCACCTCCCACTGACCGGGCTCCGGCTCAGTCCACGTTCAGCGCAGCCCGCAGCTGCGAACTCCCGAAGGAGCCGCCCCGCGGCTCCGGCTCAGTCCACGTTCAGCGCAGCCCGCACCTCATCGAGCCCTGGGTCGGCGGCCAGGTCGGCCGGCCGGTGCACGATCGCCAGCTTGGTTCGGCGCCGGAGGAAGTCGTCGAGGCGGACGATCATCTCCCGCTCGGCGTAGAGGGCGAGCTCGGCCCGGACGATGTCGCTATCGGCCAGAACCGGCCCGGCTGCGCTCGGGTCGTCGGCCACCGCAGCGACGATCGCCTCCGCTGCTCGCCCGTGCCGGCGCCAGAGCACGGCCGCCAGCGTGTCCTCCCTCTCGATCTGCGGCGGCACGGCGAGACCGACCCTGGCGGCCGCTTTCAAGAACTTCCGCCTCTCCTTGCTCGACGGCTCCCCGTACCAGTGGTCGTTCGAGGTCTCGACGTCGACCCCGAGCTCGCCGACCGCATCCACGACGTGCTCGCCCACGTTGAGACAGTCGGTGAGCTTGCCGCCGAACACGGTCACCACTCGTCGGTCGGTGTCGATCTCGATCTCGTGCTTTCGGGACAGCGACGTCCAGTCCTGCTCGGTGCGGTCCTCCCCGTCGTCCGGCACGACCAGAGGGCGAACGCCACACCGCTCGGAGATGACGTCCTCGATCGCCAACGGCTGGGCCAGGTTCAGGCGGGCGTTGATCTGCTTGAGCAGGAAGTAGCGGTCGTCGTCGGTGATCCCCTCGTCGGGATCGGTCGTGCGGGTGTCGGTCGTCCCGATCACCGATCGTTGAGCCATCGGGATGACGTAGAAGAGCCGCTGCGTGTCGTCGAAGAACGCCAGCACCCGCTCGGAGTCGGTGAGTCTGGGCACCACGAGGTGGATGCCCTTCGAGTACACGATCCGGTGCTCGGTCTGCACCCCCCAGCGGTCGTTCAACCGGTCGACGTGAGGTCCGGCAGCGTTGACGAGGGCACCGGCTCTGGCGGTGAGGCGCCGGCCGGTCTCCACGTCGCGGAGCGTCAGATCCCAGCCTGCTCCGTCCCAGCTGGCGTCGTCGAGCTCCAGGTAATTGGCGGCGGTAGCGCCTCGGTCGAGCGCTGAGCGGACGAACCCCCACACGAACCGAGCGTCGTTGTCCTTGAGATAGGCGTCGCCGTACTCGACCGCCGCATCGGCCGTGTCGCCTCGCACGATCGGCTCGATCTCGCCTATCGAGCGCCGCCGATAGAACCGGGGCGGCCTCGTGGCGAACCGGCCGATCCCCCAGTAGCCGACCGTGCCCAACGCTGCGAGCCATGACGGGAACGGGGCCGAGTTGTCGAGGGTGGCGAGAAAGGGTAGCTCGGTGATCCTCGTCGGATACGCGCTCATCAGCCGGTTGCGGGACCGGCACAGCTTGGCGACCAGCCCAAGCTCGTAGTTCTGGAGGTATTTGAAACCGCCCCACACCAGGTTCGACGACTCCTGGCTGGTCGCGGAGGCGAAGTCGGCCCGGTCGATGACGGCGATCGAGATCCCTCGGCCGGCGAGCGCGGCAGCCGAGACGGCACCGTTGATGCCCCCGCCGACGACGACGACGTCGAACGTGCCACCGTCGATGTTCCCAAGGTTGTCATCGCGCAGGCTCACCGCGTGCCACGGTAACGCCTTGCGTCTACGACCCACGGATCGGGCCGCCGGCTGCGGTGGAGCCCTGGAACGGTCAACCCCGCTTCCTGTCGGCTACGGTCCGGCGTGACCGCTCCGGTTGGGCTGGCACGCCTGCGAGGACGGCACAAGCGAGTGCAACGACGAGCCAGGAGGGACCCGCCATGGGCGAGTTCGTGACCATCGAAGACTCACGGGTCGGGGGCGTGGCGATCATGCGCCTCGATCGGCCGAAGGTGAACGCGCTGAACACCCAGGTCGGTCGGGAGCTGTTGGCGGCCGCCACCGAGATCGAGCGCCGGTCGGATGTGCGAGCCGTGGTGCTGTGGGGTGGACCCCGTATGTTCGCCGCCGGCGCTGATATCGCCGAGTTCCCGGTGAATGACGGCCACCGGGATCCTTCCGGCATGGTCGACGTCTTGAACGAGGCGGTCTTCAAGATCGAGAACCTTCCCCAGATCACCGTGGCGGCAGTCAACGGCTTCGCCCTGGGCGGCGGCTGCGAGCTCTCGATGAGCACCGACTTCCGGGTATGCGGCGAGGGGGCCCAGTTCGGCCAGCCCGAGATCCTCCTCGGCATCATTCCCGGGGCCGGTGGCACCCAGCGCCTGACCCGGCTCGTCGGCGTCACCAAGGCCAAGGAGATCGGCTACTCCGGCCGGATGGTCCCGGCGACCGAAGCAGCCGACATCGGGCTGGTGTCGTCGGTCCATCCCGACGACGAGGTGCTCGACGCCGCGATCGATCTCGTCGCCCCTTACGTGGACGGCCCAGCCGCCCTCGTCAACGTGAAGCGGTCGATCATGGATGGTCTGCACGTGTCGCTGGAGGAGGCGATCGCCATCGAGAAGCGCGAGTTCATCGCATCATTCCAGACCGACGACGCGGTCATCGGGATCAACAGCTTCCTCGAACACGGTCCTGGCAAGGCCGAGTTCACCGGCAAGTAGCGACCGCCGCGGCGAGCAAGGAGGACAGGCGGTGGAGATCGGACTCGTCACTCTCGTCGTCACCGACTACGACGACGCGATCGACTTCTACGTCGACCGGGTTGGCTTCGACCTCGTCGAGGACACCCCGGCCACGAGCACGGCGACCGGCGAGCCGAAGCGGTGGGTCGTCGTTCGCCCCCCTGGGGCTGGCACGGCGCTGCTGCTGGCCGAGGCATCCGACGACGACCAACAGGCCGCCGTCGGCACCCAGACCGGCGGCCGCGTGGCGTTTTTCCTGAGTAGCGACGACTTCGACGCCGACTACAAGCGGATGGTCGACGCCGGCGTGCATTTCGTCCGCAAGCCGAAGAAGGTGCCCTATGGGCAGGTCGCCGTCTGGGAGGATCTCTACGGCAATCACTGGGACCTGATCGAGCGCCGCCCGGTGCTCGATGCCACCACCTTCCCACCGGCCGACGACATCGGCGAGATCCTCTACACCGAGCAGCAGATCAGCGAGAGGGTGACGGCGCTCGGCCGGAAGATCGCCGCCGATTATCGGGACCGCACGCCGCTGCTCATCGCGGTGCTCAAGGGTTCGATGCTGTTCGTCGCCGACCTGATGCGAGCCATCCAGGCACCGATCGAGGTCGACTTCCTCGCCGTCTCCTCCTACGGCGCGGCGACCAAGAGCAGCGGGGTCGTGCGCATCGTGAAGGACCTCGACCAGGAGATCTCCGGGCGAGACGTGATCGTTGTCGAGGACATCGTCGACTCTGGCCTCACCCTCCGCTATCTGCTCGACCATCTCTCGTCACAGCATCCCGCCAGCATCGCCACCTGCTCGTTGCTGCTCCGCGAGGGCAGCCAAGTCGACGATCTCGTCATCGACTACGTCGGCTTCCAGCTGCCGCCTGCGTTCGTGATCGGCTACGGACTCGACGTCGATCAGTGTTACCGGAACCTGCCCTACATCGCGTCCTACGCCAG
>JAOTYQ010000459.1 GCA_029861725.1 Acidimicrobiia bacterium
TCGGTCAGCGGAGCGGAGATCGGCCGCCACGGATACCAGGACCCACAGCTCTCGGTGGCGGTGAACCAGTCGGGCTCGATCCCATTGATCGAGACGAGCAAGCGGCCCGCGGCCAGGTACTCCTCGGCGATGACGCGGGGCTGCCGATCCCGCATCACCCGCCACAGCTCGTAGGTGCAGTCCTCGACGTCGAACGCAGTCGCGTACAGTCCGGGCGCGATCTCCCCGACGACCGAGCGCGGGGTAACGGGTACCCCATCCCCGGCGCCGGCCTGGTCATCGGCCAAGCCCTCGTCGGACACCCCCTCGTCATCGAACAACTCCCCCTCTTCGGACTCCCCCTCGTCGGACACCCCCTCGTCATCGAACAACTCCTCGTCATCGGAGAAGACCGTCTCGCGAGGCCGGTAGTCGCGGTCGGTGGCGGCGATCTCGTCGTCGGCCGAGGCCCCGACCACGTAGGCTCCGGGCGCCCACGCAGGGCCGGCCGGAGCCGGCCGGATCGCCGGCTCAGGTTCGGCCGACGCCTCGGCCAGCGCGTCGACGGGCGACGGCCGATCGAGCGCCGAGGGGGCGGCCGACGCCGGTCGCGGCACGTGTTCCAGCGAGTAGGTCAGCGAGGCGTACACCGCCCAAAACAACAACCCGAGACCGACCAGTCGCGCCATCTCTCGCCATCGGAAACAACCCGACGATTGTGAGCCGATCGAGGCTTCGGCCGGGCCGAGCGGACCACATTGCTCCGTGGCCCGAGTACCGTTCGATCACGCAATGACCTCCGACTCTTCCCCCACCTCTCCCCCCGACACCGGCGGCCGATCCTCACCGAGCGTGCAGCGGGTCATCGACGCAGCGGCCGAGCACGGGTTGACGATCTCGGTGGTCGAGTACCCGGCCGAAACCAGGACCGCCGCCCAGGCGGCCGAGGCCGTCGGTTGCGCCATCGACCAGATCGTGAAGTCGATGATCTTCGATGCGGAGGGGGAGATCGTCCTCGCCCTCACCAGTGGCGCCAACCAGGTCGACACCGATGGACTCGCCCGAGCGGTCGGTGCCGAGCGGTGCGGCCGAGCCGACCCCGAGAGGGTTCGTTCGGTCACCGGTTTCGCCATCGGCGGCGTCGCCCCGATCGGTCACGACACGGGTGTTCGCACGTGGATCGACCCGCACCTGCTGACCTTCGACGAGGTCTGGGCCGCTGCCGGCACACCTCGCCACGTGTTCCCGATCGACCCGGTGATGCTCGTCGAGATGACCGGCGCCATCGTGGCCGATTTCACGGACTGAGCCGGCGATCGTGGTCGGACGGGCCGACGAGGATCAGATCGGGGTGGGTCCCTACCCCGATCCGTGGCCCGACGACCCCCGCTACGACCCCGAGCTGCTGGCCACCGGTGACCGTCGCAACGTCGTCGACCGCTACCGGTACTGGTCGGTCGAAGCGATCCGGCACGACCTCGACCAACGCCGCCATGCATTCCACATCGTGATCGAGAACTGGCGACACGATCTCAACATCGGGACGGTCGTCCGGACGGCCAACGCCTTCCTGGCGGCTGAGGTCCACATCATCGGACGCCGCCGCTGGAACCGTCGGGGCGCGATGGTGACCGACCGCTACCAGCACATCCGTCATCACGCCGAGCCGAGCGATCTGGTCGCCTGGGCGAGGGAAGCGGGCCTGCCCCTCGTCGGGATCGACAACCTCCCGGGGGCGGTGCCGCTCGGGTCGTCGCCGCTCCCCCGCCGTTGCGCGCTCGTGTTCGGCCAGGAAGGACCAGGGCTCTCGGACGCCATCCGAGCTGTGCTCGACGAGTGCCGTTCGATCCCGCAGTTCGGGTCGACCCGGTCGATCAACGCCGGGGTCGCCGCCGGCATCGCCATGCACACCTGGATCCAGCAGCACGGCGAGCCGCCCCACTTCGACTGACCCGCTGCGTCGAGACGCGACCGGGTTGCGCGTCAGGTTGCGCGGTGGTCGGCTCGAACCGAGCGGCCCCGCCCGAACATCCGCCGCAGCAGCTGCTCTATCGCCACCGCGCCGGCGAGCACGACGGCGAGGAGCAGCACGATGCGCAGTACCTGACCGACGATTGGTGGCACCGATGTTGCCGGCTGGACCAGGAGCTCGTCGGTGAAGGCCTCGACGGCGGCGACCGGGTTCGACTTGCTCCGTCCAGCGCCCAACGCTCGAAGGCTGGCCGAATCGAACTCGTCGATCACGTGAGCCTCCAGACCCCCCTCGGTAGGAAAGACGAGCGCAGCATCGGCATCGCTGGCCTCCAGCACCCGTCGGGCAAACGCCGAGGCATCGGGTTGCGGATCGTTGGGAGCGACGACTACGAGCCGGAGCCCGCGAGCTCGGGCCTGTCGGATCGACTCGGCGATGGCCACTTCGTCGAGGTCGGTGCGGCCCGGGGCGACGAACACGCCGTCGACGGCCAGGTCCTCGGCGACCTCGACCGGGGATTCGGCCCCGGCCGGGGTGGCGATCAGGACGAGCAGCGCTGCGACGAGCCCGACGACTGCGCGCTGACACAGGCTCGGCCGCTCTCGGGCACGTCTGCGACGCAGGCGCCCCAACGGCTGCCGGCCGGGTCGGCGAGGGCCGCCCCCGTGATCAGCCGAGCAGGAACTTCCTCGTCTTGGCATGGACTTCATCGTACGCCCGATAGAAGTCGTCGAAGGCCCGGGCCTCGACGTCCTCATCGTCGAACACGTAGATGTTGTCGGTGGTCGGGATGGCGGAGTCAGAGGAGTGAGCGGCGCGGTGCAGCCGATCTCTCACCTCGCTGAGTCGCGAGACCTCACGCCGCAGCTCGGCGATCTCGGCTTGCAACGACGCCGCTTCGGGGTTGGTGTTGGTCACGCCCCCCAATCGGAGCGGCGAGGCGATTGCTTAGCCCCCTGCTGTCAGTGCCCGAACATCATGAGCCACTGATCGAGCGACCGCGGCTTGAACACGATGTTCAGCTCGCGGGTCTCCTTCATGGAACGGGAGGGCTCGGGCGAGTAGAGGTGCCCGGGGAAGAGGATTGCGTCGTCGGGGACCTTGCCGAGCCGATCGTGCAGCGAGCGGTACAGCTCCTCGGGATCACCGCCCGGAAGGTCGGTCCGTCCGCAGCCATCGAGGAACAGCGTGTCACCGGAGACGAGGTTGGCGTCGACGAGGAAGCACTGGCTGCCAGGCGTGTGACCCGGCGTGTGGAGCAGCTCGATCTCGATGTCGCCAACCTTCACCACGTCACCCGAATCGTGGCCGGTCAGCACGTCGGGTCCGAGACCGGTCGTCTTGGTCACGAACTCCAGCTCCGGCCGTTGGAGGTGAACCGGGATGTCGTGGTGCTCGAGCAGGTCGGCGACGCCATCGACCTGGAAGCCCATCATGTTCCCGCCGATGTGGTCGGCGTGGTAGTGGGTGGCGAGGACGCCGACAGGTCGCATCCCGTCAGCGGCCAGGATCTCGACGATGCTGGCGACGTCGTAGGCCGGGTCGACGACAACCGCCTCACCGGTCTGCCGGTCGCCGATGAGGTAGCAGAAGTTGACCATCTGTTGGGCGATCATGTTGTCGGTGGCGAAATCGCGCCCGCTGAGCAGCTGGCGGAAGTACAGGCGGTTGTCGGGGTCACTCACGCCGTTGCTCCTTGCTGGTTGTGCGCCTGTTCGTGGTCGGGTCGTGCTGGTGACCAGCGGTGAACAGGAGGGCGAAGAGGAGATCGTATCGATGTCCTCCTAGCTCGGACTCTAGGCTCCAAGCGAGCACGACACCGACTCGGCACGGCGGACGCCCGCCGACAGGACGCTGAACGGTTGCGTTCCGAACTTCGACGGGCGGGAGGCGCTCGATGTCCCTTGACGAGAGGACCGAGAGGGTTCTCGACAACATGGCCTGGCATGCGCTGACCGGACCGCATGCCCGCTTCGCCGAGGGTGACGGCCACGCCCTCCGGTATCGGCGGTCGATGGCGGTGTTCTGCGCGACCGAGCGGCTCGATGTCAGCGGGTGGTCGGCGCTGACCGATCTGGTCGGGCCGGGGCGGGCCGTCGTGCTCTTCCAGCCCGACATCGGACCGGTCCCGGAAGGGCTCGACGAGCTCTTCCGGACCTCGACGTGGCAGATGGTCGCCGACGGGCCGATGAGCGCCCGCCCGGTCCGTGGCGACTCGGTCGAGATCGTCGAGCTCGGAGCGGAGGACGTCGACGAGATGCTCGCCCTGACCACCTTGACCGAGCCTGGCCCGTTCTTCGACGAGACATACCGACTCGGGACCTATCTCGGGATCCGGGAGGGCGGGCGGCTCGTCGCCATGGCCGGCGAGCGGCTGCGAACCGAGACCGTGGCCGAGATCAGCGCGGTCTGCACCCATCCCGACGTCCGTCGTCGGGGCCTGGGAGGCCTACTGACCATGGCGATGGCCGACGCTATTCGTGATAGGGGCCAGCTCGCGATGTTGCACGTGGCGACGACCAACGCCCCCGCCATCCCGCTCTACGAGGCACTGGGATTCCGGATTCGCCGGCACGTCGAGGCGGTGGCCGCTCGGGTGCACGCCGCCGACCGCTCTGGCAAGTAGCTAGTCGTCGGCTAGGGCTGGTTGGCGATGCGGATCGGCTCATCGCGCTGGTCGGTGAGGTTGATCACTGGGAATTGGAGTCCATTGTCGGGTCCTGGGCTCAAATAACCGACCAAGAAGCCACCAGCAGCACAGACAAGGGTCATCATGATCCAGGCTGGTGTCGGCAAAGGCCAGATCCGCAGTGACGAAGACGCAGCTGAAATGGTGAGCCCTACCGCCGCTCCCGTGTGGATGAAGCGGAGGCCGCGCATGAGCCGCTCGACCGGCAGTTTCCGCAGCGACAAGCGGTAGACGTTCCAGGCGAGGCTGATCGCCGCGAATGCTGCGAGCACGAGCGTGAACATGGACATCGTGGCCGTGGGACTCCCGCGACCGTCGAGGAAGACGTCGGACGAGCCGAGGGCGACGCGGTCTGCGTCGAAGATCCGGATCTGGCCCCGAAGGTACCCGTGGGCCTGTCCCTCGAGGTCGAAGAAGTCGATCGGGAACCGGAGC